>NZ_JBHXBO010000023.1:0-29872 GCF_042726775.1 Oerskovia sp. NPDC060287 | reverse complement strand
CGACTGCTCCAGCTCTTCCCCGACGGCCAGCACCAGCTGGACGGATCCGGCGAAGCAGCTGGCCGTCATCATGATCCGCCGCCGGCTGACCCGGTCGACCAGCGGCTGGCCCTCGATGATCGCGACCGGCTAGCGTGAGGCGCCCGGTCCGTCACGATGGGTCCGGTTCGACCGCAGAGAGGCCACGATGAGCGACCAGCACTCCTCCGACCAGGTCCCGGACTACGGGCAGTACGTCCCGCCGGGCGGCACCCCGGGCTCCCAGGGACATCCTGGCCAGAACGGCTACCCCGGACAGGCCGGCGGCCAGCAGACGGGACAGCAGGGGCAGTACCCGCCGCCCGGACAGTTCGGGCAGTACCCGCCGCAGCAGGGCCGGCCGGGACCGGCCCAGCCGCTCTCTCCGGCGGACACCAGGACGTGGGCGAGCCTGTCGCACCTCTTGGGCGGCATCCTCGGCTTCCTCGCGCCCCTCGTGATCTGGCTGGTCTTCCGGGAGCGCAGCTACGTCGTGGACGGCGAGGCCAAGAAGGCGCTCAACTTCCAGATCCTCGTGGCGATCGTGCTGGTCGGCGCGAACCTCGTGCTCCCCGGTTTCATCGAGGGCCTCGTGGTCTTCGGCGTGTGGGTCACGTCGCTCGTGTTCGGCGTCCTGAACTTCCAGGCGGTCGGCAAGGGACAGACGACCCGGTACCCGGTCGACGTGCGGATCGTGAAGTAGCTCAGTCGGCCGTCACGAAGTCGATGAGCTCCTCGACCCGGCCCAGCAGGGACGGCTCGAGGTCGGCGTAGGTCCGCACGGTGCCCAGGATGCGCTGCCAGCCTCGGGCGACGTCGGCCTGCTCGGCAGCGGGCCACCCGAGCTCGCGCAGGATCCCGCGCTTCCACTCGGTGCCGCGCTCGATCACGGGCCAGGTGGTCAGGCCCAAGCGCTCTGGTCGCACGGCCTGCCACACGTCGACGTAGGGGTGGCCCAGCACCTTGACCGTGCCGGGGCGCACGCCCCGCAGCGCCTCGGCGACGAGGCGCGTCTCCTTGCTGCCCGGGACCAGGTGGTCGACCAGGACGCCCACCTTGCGCTCCGCCGTCGGGCTGAAGTCCTCGAGGGCTTCCGCGAGGTTGTCCACGCCATCGAGGAGCTCGACCACGACGCCCTCGATGCGCAGGTCGTCGCCCCAGACCTTCTCGACGAGCTCGGCGTCGTGCTTGCCCTCGACCCAGATGCGCGAGCCGCGGGCGACGCGGGCCCGGACGTCCGCGACCGCGCGCGAGCCCGAGGCGGTGCGCGTGGGCGCCGCCGGTGCGCGCGTGGTCACGGGCGCGGTCAGCTCGACGGGTTCGCCGTCGACCCAGAAGCCGGGGCCGAGCGGGAAGGTGCGGGTACGACCGGCGCGGTCCTCGAGGACGACGATGTGCATGCCGCCCGACTTCTCGACCCGCACCACCGCACCGACCCAGCCGGTCTCGACGTCCTCGACGACCAGGCCACGCTCGGCGGCCTGGGGGCGTGAGACGGGGCGCCTGCGGTGGGGGACCGGGGCGGGGGTCGCGCTGGACAGGACGTCGGCACCGTAGCGATCGAAGCTCACCCGCCTCACCCTAGGCGGTGGTCGGCCCCGCGCCTGGAAGGGGCGCGCGGCGACCCGCGAACCTCTCCGCGGCTCGCCGGGTGCCGTGGCGCGGGGCGTGGTACGACTGGCCGGTGAGCACTTCGAGCGGTCAGGCCGCGCCCGACCCCCAGCGCTGGCGCGTCCTGGGGCTGTGCCTCGCGGTCGGGTTCATCACCATGCTCGACGTGTCGATCGTCAACGTCGCGCTCCCCTCGATCGAGAAGGCGCTCGACGCGGGGCCCACCGAGCTGCAGCTCATCGTCGCGGGCTACACCCTCGCGTTCGGTCTCGCGCTCGTCCCCGCGGGCCGTCTGGGCGACGCGGGCGGGCGCCGGGCGCTGTTCATCGTCGGGCTCGTGGGCTTCGCGCTCACGAGCCTCGCCGCGGGCCTGGCGCCGAGCGACGAGTGGCTCGCGATCGCGCGGCTCCTGCAGGGCGCGAGCGCGGGCCTGCTCAACCCGCAGGTCATCGGTCTGATCCAGCAGATGTTCTCGGGGTACGAGCGCGGCAAGGCGTTCGGCATGTTCGGCGCCACGATCGGCATCTCGACGGCCCTGGGGCCGTTGCTCGGCGGGCTGATCATCCAGGCGGCGGGCGAGGAGAACGGGTGGCGGTGGATCTTCGGGATCAACGTGCCGATCATCGCGGTCGTCCTGCCGCTCGCGATCCGCTTCCTGCCCGCGGCGACGCGCAAGGCCGGCCCGCGCAAGCTCGACCCGGTCGGCCTGGTCCTCATCGCGGTCGCGACCGTGGCGGTCATGCTCCCGTTCGTCACGACGTCCGGGCAGGACGACGACCCCGGACGGTGGTGGTGGCTCGCGGTCGGGGCGGTCGCGGTGGCCGCGACCGTGCTCTGGGAGCGGCGCTACCAGCGCACCACGGGTGCGCCGGTCCTGGACCCCCGCGTGCTGTCGCTCACCTCCTTCCGCAACGGCACGCTGCTGGGGATCACGTACTTCGCGGGCTTCACGGGCATCTTCCTCGTCGCGACGCTGTACCTCCAGAACGACCTGCACTTCACGCCCCTGCACGCCGGGCTCATCGGCATGCCGTTCGCGATCGCGTCGGGCGTCGCGTCGTGGCTCGCGGGGCGCGGGGTCGCACGCTGGGGGCGTCCGCTCGTGGTCGCGGGGCTGGTCGTGGTGCTCGTCGGGCTCGCGGGCGTGATCCTCGCGATCCGTGGCACGGGCGACGACGCGTCGGCCGGAGGGTGGGCCATCGCCCTGACCATGATGGTCGCGGGGATCGGGAGCGGCACCGTCATCTCCCCGAACCAGACGCTGACCCTCGCGCGGGTCCCCGTCGAGCTCGCGGGGGTCGCGGGCAGCATGCTCCAGCTCGGGCAGCGCGTGGGCTCGGCCATGGGCATCGCGGTGGTCCTCTCGACGTACTACTCGCTCAAGGCGGGTGGTTCGACGGGCGCGGTCGCGGCGAGCACCGCGATGCTCATCACGGTCGCGCTCGTCGCGGTCTCGCTCGTGGTCGCGATCGTGGACCTGCGGGCGCGAGCGCACGCCGCACCCCAGGGCAAGGGGACGTCCGCGACGTGAGCGCCGCCGTCGGGCGCGGTGCGGCCTGGGCCGCGCGGTGAGACCTGACGGGGGAGTCGGGCCCGACGGCGGAGCGGGGGGCGCGTGGTCGGGTGCGCCTCCCTCTCGGGCCACCTCCCGGAGAGAGCGTGAGAAGGATGTGCACGTCGCCCGCGACCTCCTCGCGACCGCGTAGAATTAGCACTCGACGGTAGAGAGTGCGAACGCGCGACGATCGGCAGGAGGTGGTCATGAGCGAGGAACGACGGCTCGATGTGCTGCGTGCGATCGTCGAGGACTACGTCCTCACCAGGGAACCGGTGGGGTCGCGGGTCCTCGCCGAGCGGCACCGATTGGGCGTGTCCCCGGCCACGATCCGTAACGACATGGCCGCCCTCGAGGAGGACGGCTACATCGCCCAGCCGCACACGTCTGCCGGGCGCATCCCCACGGACAAGGGCTACCGCCTGTTCGTGGACAAGCTCTCGACGGTCAAGCCCTTGTCGTCGCCCGAGCGTCGGGCGATCGAGACCTTCTTGTCCGAGGCGGTCGACCTCGACGACGTCGTGACGCGGGCGGGGCGGCTGCTCGCCCAGCTCACGGGCCAGGTCGCCGTGGTCCAGTACCCGTCGCTTCGTCGGTCGGGCCTGCGCCACCTCGAGCTCGTGCCGGTCGGCGACCGCCGCCTGCTCGTGGTCATCATCACGGACACGGGCCGTGTCGAGCAGCGCACGCTCGAGGTCGCCGCGGCCCCGGACGAGGCGACGCTCGCCGAGCTGCGCTCGCGGCTCAACGCGGTCGCGGCGGGCAAGCGTCTCGCGGAGCTCGGGCAGGGCTTCGCCGAGGTCGCCGAGCAGTTCCGCCCCGAGCACCAGGACCTGGCCCGCTCGCTCGCGCTGCTGGTCGAGGAGACCCTCTCCGAGGAGTCCGAGGAACGCATCGTGCTGGCCGGCACCGCCAACCTCGCCCGGGTCGGGATGAGGTTCGAGCACGCGCTGCGCCCGGTCCTCGAGGCGCTCGAGGAACAAGTCGTGCTGCTCGGGTTGTTGACCGAGATGGCCGCGGAGTCCGGGGTGAGCGTGCGGATCGGTCACGAGACGCAGCTCGAGGGCCTCGCGGAGACCTCTGTCGTGACGAGCGGATACGGTAACGAGGGCGACTCGGTCGCGCTGATCGGTTCGATCGGGCCGACCCGCATGGACTATCCCGGGACGATCGCCTCGGTCCGCGCCGTGGCGCGGTACCTGTCGCGCGTCCTGACAGCATGAGCATGGTTCTTGCGCCACCGGGTGCGGCGACCGGGCCCTCGGGCCCGGCGCGTGCTGCGGGGCGTTGTCGGAAGTCGCCGATCCACCGTCGGCGTGCGCTAGTAGAGAGTGACCTGTGAGCGACTACTACGAGATCCTGGGCGTGCCCCGGGACGCGAGCCAGGACCAGATCAAGAAGGCCTACCGCAAGCTGGCCCGTGAGCTGCACCCTGACGTCGCGGGCGAGGCCGCCGAGGACAAGTTCAAGGACGTGTCCCGCGCGTACGAGGTCCTGTCCAACCCGGACAAGCGCCAGCAGTACGACCTCGGCTCGGACCCGTCCGCCGCCGGTGGCGGCATGGGCGGGGGCTTCGGCTTCCAGGACATCTTCGAGACGTTCTTCGGCGGGGGACAGGCGCAGTCCGGCCCCATCCCGCGCGCCCGCCGCGGCCAGGACTCCCTGGTCCGCCTCGACATCGACCTCTCGGAGGCCACGTTCGGTGCCCGCCGCGAGCTCCAGGTCGACACCGCGGTCGTGTGCGGGACGTGCAGCGGCTCGTGCTGTCGCCCCGGCACCTCGCCCCGTACCTGTGACGTCTGCAACGGGCGCGGCACGGTCCAGCGCGTGGCCCGCTCGTTCCTCGGGCAGGTCATGACGACCGCCCCCTGCGCGGCGTGCCAGGGCTTCGGCACCGTCATCCCCGAGCCCTGCGCCGAGTGCGCGGGCGAGGGACGCGTGCGCAGCCGCCGCACCCTGACCGTGAACGTGCCCGCGGGAGTGGACACGGGCACGCGCATCAAGCTCACGTCGCAGGGAGAGGTCGGCCCGGCCGGCGGACCCGCGGGCGACCTGTACGTCGAGATCCGCGAGCGCAACCACGAGATCTTCGTGCGCCGCGGCGACGACCTGCACTGCACGCTCCAGGTCCCCATGACCGCCGCCGCGCTCGGCACGGTCCTCGAGCTCGAGACGCTCGACGGCCCGCAGGAGATCGACCTGCGTCCCGGCACCCAGCCCGGCCAGATCGTCACGCTCAAGAACCTGGGCGTCGGCCACCTGCACACGGGTGGCCGCGGCGACCTCAACGTGCACGTCGAGGTCCAGGTCCCCACGGGGCTCGACGACGAGCAGCAGGAGCTGCTGCGCTCGCTCGCCAAGGCCCGCGGCGAGGAGCGCCCGGACCCGCGCCTGTCGGCCGCGCACCCGGGAGTCTTCTCCCGCCTGCGCGACAAGCTCTCGGGGCGCTGAGGCATGAGCGCACCGGTCTTCCTCGCCGAGCCGAGCGGCGCAGAGCCCCAAGGGCTCGCGCAGTACCCCGCGGGGTCGCTCTACGTGCTCGACGGCGCCGAGGGGCGCCATGCGGGCGTCGTCCAGCGGCGGGGGGTCGGTGAGCACGTCGACGTCGTCGACGGCGACGGGCTGCGGCTGCGGTGCGTCATCGAGACCGTCGAGGCCGCCCAGGTCGGCCTGCGCGTCGACGAGGTCGTGCACGAACCTGCGCCCGACGTCGTGGTGACCCTCGTCCAGGCCCTCGCCAAGGGCGACCGCGACGAGATGGCGATCGAGGCCGCGACCGAGGTCGGGGCCGACGCCGTCGTGCCGTGGCAGGCCGAGCGCTCGATCGTCGTGTGGCGCGGGGACCGCGCAGCCAAGTCGCGCGCCCGCTGGCTCGCGACCGTGCGCGCCGCGACCAAGCAGGCCCGCCGTGCGCGCCTGCCCCGCGTCGACGTCGCGATCGACACGCGCGGGCTCGTCGAGCGCACGCGCGAGGTCGTCGCGGCAGGCGGCGCCGTGATCGTCCTGCACGAGGAAGCCAGCGCCCCGCTCGCCGAGGTGCCGCTGCCCGTCCCCGCGTCCCCGGCCGACGCCGCGGAGGGCCGAGCACCCGAGGTGCTCGTCGTCGTCGGGCCCGAGGGCGGGATCTCCGAGCGGGAGGTCGACGCGCTCACCGAGGCCGGCGCCCTCACGGCGCGCCTGGGCCCGCACGTGCTGCGGACCTCGACCGCCGGACCCGTCGCGATCGCCCTGCTGGTCCAGCGGCTCGGCCGCTGGGACGGCACGCCCGCGTGAGCGCACGCCGCACCGCACCGGCGGTCACCGGGCTGCGGCCCGGTGACCGGGGGTAGCCTGCCGACATGACGAGCAACGACACCTCCCGGCCCACCGACCCGGACTGCCTGTTCTGCAAGATCGTCGCAGGGGAGATCCCCGCGACGATCGTCGCCTCGACGGACCAGGCCGTCGCGTTCAAGGACATCAACCCGCAGGCCCCGCTGCACGTCCTGGTCGTGCCCCGGGCGCACCACGGCGACATCGCACAGCTCGCGGCCGCCGACCCCGAGCTGCTCTCGGGCGTCGTGGCGCTCGCGGACGCCGTGGCGAGCGAGCAGGCCGACGGCCAGTTCCGGCTCATCTTCAACTCGGGCCCGCGGGCAGGCCAGAGCGTCTTCCACGTCCACGGTCACGTGATCGGCGGCAAGGAGCTGGGCTGGAGCCCCGCCTGACCCGCGTCGCGGCCCACGGAGGTCCCGGGCGCAGGACACACCCGTCAGGGCGTTATTCGCCCTGACCCAGGTCGCTGCGCTCGTTACCATGGATGCACCACGAAATCTCCCCGACCTGCAGAAGGAGTGCCTCGGCGCAAGCCGGCTCATGCCATCCTCGACACCATCCTTGCCGCACGGCTCGTCGACGCCCGGCCCCGGAGGCTCCTCCCGCGACCCGGGGCGCGCGCGCACCGAGCAGAGGACGAACGGCACGGACGACCGGGGAGCCCCGGGCGCCCAGCACCCCAGCACACGGGTCGAGCACCGGATCGTCGTCCCGTCCCACGTCTCCATGGCGGCGCTGCTCGGCAGCGGTGACTCCGTCCTGCGCGCCGTCGAGGCCGGGTTCCCCTCGGTCGACGTCCACGCGCGGGGCAACGAGATCGTCGTCAAGGGGCCGGTCGGCGACGTGGCGCTCGCTTCGCGGCTGCTCGACGAGCTCGTCGAGGTCGTCGAGTCGGGCACGCAGCTCTCGGCCGACGTCGTCACGCGCTCGATCGCGATGCTCACGGCCGCGACGGCGTCGCGCCCCGCAGAGGTCCTGACGTTCAACATCCTCTCGAACCGCGGGCGGACCATCCGGCCCAAGACGGTCGGGCAGAAGCGCTACGTCGACGCGATCGACGCGAGCACCGTGACGTTCGGGATCGGTCCCGCGGGGACCGGCAAGACCTACCTCGCGATGGCCAAGGCCGTCCAGGCGCTGCAGGCCAAGCAGGTCAGCAGGATCGTCCTGACACGCCCCGCGGTCGAGGCCGGCGAGCGGCTCGGGTTCCTGCCGGGCTCGCTCTCGGAGAAGATCGACCCGTACCTGCGCCCGTTGTACGACGCGCTGCACGACATGATCGACCCCGAGTCGATCCCCAAGCTGATCGAGGCGGGCACCATCGAGGTGGCCCCGCTGGCCTACATGCGTGGCCGCACCCTGAACGACGCGTTCATCATCCTCGACGAGGCCCAGAACACCTCGACCGAGCAGATGAAGATGTTCCTCACGCGCCTCGGGTTCGGCTCCAAGATGGTCATCACGGGCGACGTGACGCAGGTCGACCTGCCCGGGGGCACCACCTCGGGGCTCCGTGTCATCGAGGACGTCCTGACCGGGGTCGACGACGTCGAGTTCTGCCGGCTCACGTCGACCGACGTCGTCCGCCACCGCCTCGTGAGCGAGATCATCGACGCCTACGCCCGCTGGGACGTCAGCAGCGCACCGCCCGCACGCGACGGCGGCAACCACCAGCACGGCTCGGCGCGCGGAGGCACCTCCCGCCAGGGCAGACCGCGAGACCAACGAGAGCAAGGGGCACGCTGATGAGCGTCGAGATCAACAACGAGTCCGGCTACGAGGTCGACGAGGCAGAGTTCGCGGCCCTCGCCCGCTACGTCCTGGACGCCATGCACGTCCACCCGCAGAGCGAGCTCGGCATCCGCTTCGTCGAGACCGACGTCATGACCGAGCTGCACGTGCGCTGGATGGACGAGCCGGGCCCCACCGACGTCCTGTCGTTCCCCATGGACGAGCTGCGCCCCGGTCGCGACGGCGACGTGACCCCCGCGGGCGAGCTGGGCGACATCGTCCTGTGCCCCGAGGTCGCGGCCCAGCAGGCCGTCACGGCCGGGCACTCCACGGCCGAGGAGATGCTCCTGCTCACCACGCACGGGATCCTGCACCTGCTCGGGTACGACCACGCCGAGCCCGAGGAGGAGAAGGAGATGTTCGCGCTCCAGCGCAAGCTCCTGCTGACCTTCCTCGCCAGCCGATGACCGAGGTCCCCGTCGCGCTGCTCCTCGTCCTCGCCGTGCTCGGCGTGGTCCTCGCGGGCGCGCTCGGCGCGGGCGAGAGCGCGGTCATGCGGGTCACGCGTGCCGCGGTCGCCGAGGCGGCTGCGGAGGCCGAGGCCGGCACGGGGACCGCCGGAACGTCCGGCGGCGGGGCAGGCGGACCCGTTCCGCCGCGCGTCGCCCGCGCGCGTCGTGTCCGTTCGCTGACCGAGGACCCGCCGCACACCGCGGCCGCGCTCGCGTTCCTGCGCGTCGTCGCGGAGATGGTCGCCGCCGCGTGCGTCACGCTCCTGGTCTCGGTGTGGCTCGAGGACTGGTGGCAGGCGCTGCTCGCGGCGCTGGTCTTCGCGGTCGTCGTCGCGCTCGTGTTCGCGCGCATCGCGCCGCGCGCGCTGGGGCGTCGGCACCCCGTGCAGGTCCTGCTGCTGCTCTCGGGCGTGCTGGCGCCGGCGGTCGCGCTCACGGGCTGGGTCGCACGCGTCACGGGCCCGAAGGACGACTCCGACGGCCCGCACGAGCGCGAGCTGCGCGACATGGTGGACCGCGTGAACGAGTCCGAGATCATCGAGGAGGAGGAGCGGGAGATGATCCGCTCCGTCTTCGAGCTGGGCGACACCCTGACCCGCGAGGTCATGGTCCCGCGGACCGACATGATCACGACCCCGGCGACGACCCCGCTGTCCAAGGCGTTGTCGCTGTTCCTGCGTTCCGGGTTCTCGCGCCTGCCCGTCACGGGCACGTCGGTCGACGACCTGGTGGGCGTCGTCTACTTCAAGGACGTCGTCAAGGTCGTCACCGCCTCGCCAGAGGCCGGCTCGCGACGGGTGGCGGACGTCGCCCGTCCCGCGATCTTCGTGCCCGAGTCCAAGCCCGTCGACGACCTGCTGCGCGAGATGCAGGCCTCGGCCTCGCACATCGCGATGGTCGTCGACGAGTACGGCGGCGTCGCGGGGCTCGTGACGATCGAGGACGCGCTCGAGGAGATCGTGGGCGAGCTGACCGACGAGCACGACAAGTCCGGGCCCGAGATCGAGGACCTGGGCGACGGAGAGTTCCGCATCCCGGCGCGGCTGCCGCTCGACGAGCTCGGCGAGCTGTTCGACCTCGACATCGAGGACGACGACGTCGACACCGTGGGCGGCCTGCTCGCCAAGGCGCTGGGCAAGGTCCCGCTCCCGGGATCGGTCGCCGAGGCGCAGGGCGTGCACATGGTCGGCGAACGGGTCGAGGGACGGCGCAAGCAGCTCGCGACGGTCCTCGTGCGCGCCGTCGCCCCGGAGCACGAGACGGACGGGGCGGACGAGACGCCGTCGGGCCGCACCGATCGCCAGGAGCGCCACGACCACCGTGAGCGCTCCGAGCGCGACCACCAGACACACCCCGAGCGCGCCGAGCGCGCCGGGAGGACGAGCGAGGACCCGCGCCGCGCGGGCCAGACGAACGAGAGAGAAGCACACCGGTGACCCAGAACGACCTTGCAGCACCCGAGCACAAGTCCGGCTTCGCGTGCTTCGTCGGACGGCCCAACGCGGGCAAGTCCACGCTGACGAACGCACTGGTCGGGCAGAAGGTCGCGATCACCTCCGGGCGCCCGCAGACGACCCGGCACACGATCCGCGGCATCGTGCACCGACCCGACGCCCAGCTCATTCTCGTGGACACGCCAGGGCTGCACCGCCCTCGCACGCTCCTCGGCGAGCGGCTCAACGACCTGGTCCGTGAGACGCTCGCGCAGGTCGACGTGATCGCCTTCTGCCTGCCGGCTGACCAGAAGGTCGGCCCGGGCGACAAGTACATCGCGGCCCAGCTCGCGGACCTGATGAAGGGCCGGCGTCCCACCCCGGTCGTCGCCGTCGTGACCAAGGCGGACCTCGTGGACCGCGAGACGTTGACCAAGCACCTGCTCGCGGTCGACCAGCTGGGCGAGTGGCAGGACATCGTCCCGGTCTCGGCCGTGGACGGATTCCAGGTCGAGGTCCTCGAGCAGGTCCTCGTCAAGCACCTGCCGAAGGGCCCCGAGCTCTACCCCGGCGGCGAGCTGACCGACGAGCCCGAGGCCGTCATGGTGGCCGAGCTCGTGCGCGAGGCCGCCCTGGAGGGCGTGCGCGACGAGCTGCCGCACAGCCTCGCGGTCGTGGTCGACGAGATCACGCCCCGCGAGGGCTCGGGCAACCCGGCGGCGGGCAGGCCCCCGCTCCTGGACGTGCGCGTCAACCTGTTCGTCGAGCGCGACAGCCAGAAGGCCATCATCATCGGGCGCGGCGGGTCGCGGCTGCGGCACGTCGGGACCGAGGCGCGCAAGGGGATCGAGGCGCTGCTCGGCGCGCGGGTCTACCTCGACCTGCACGTCAAGGTCGCCAAGGACTGGCAGCGCGACCCCAAGCAGCTGCGCAGGCTCGGCTTCTAGGGTGGGCCCCCGGTCGGCTCTCGGGACGCCCCGCCTCTCTGCTCGAACGCAGGCGGCGCTGCTGCACACCTCGATACGATCCTGAGGTGATCTTCCGGACAGCCGCCACGAGCGCCGCCCTCGCGATCGGCCTCGCACTGGTCGGTGCGGTCACGGGTCCCCAGTGGGATCCCGTGCCCGTCACCGACCACCTCGAGCCCTCGACCCCCGACACGACGATCGGCGGGCAGGGCCCCGACGTCCAGCCGGTCGGGACCTACGCCGTGCAGGAGACCCCCGTGGTCGTCCAGCTCGACGGGGTGAGCGTCGACGGGATCGTGCGCGAGCCCGTCGACGCGCCCGAGGGGCTGCCGGGGGTGGTCTTCCTCCACGGAGCGGGCACGGGGTCGGCCGACGAGGCGTTCGTCGACGTCGCGACGGACCTGGCGAGCGCGGGCGTGGTCACGCTCGTGCCGTCCAAGCGGCTCGACACCTACACGACGCGACACCGGGACTACGTCGACATGGCCGACGACTACCAGCGCTCGGTCGACCTCCTGCGCGCCAGGCCCTCGGTCGATCCCGAGCGGGTGGGGCTCTACGCCGAGTCGGAGGGCACCTGGGTCGCACCCGTGCTCGCGGACCAGGACCAGGACGTCTCGTTCGTCGTCCTGGTCTCGGCCCCGGTCGTGCCGCCGCGCCAGCAGGCGGGGTTCGCGGTCGACTCGTACCTGCGCAACACCGGGGTGCCGCAGGGGGTCTTCCGGGCGATCCCGCGCGCGGTGGGCATGGAGATGCCTGGCGGCGGGTTCGAGTACGCCGACTTCGACGTCACGCCCTACCTCGCGCGGCTCTCGGTGCCGACGCTCGTGGCGTACGGCACCGCCGACCCGTCGATGCCGGTCGAGCAGGGCGCGCTGCGCATCATCGCCGACGCCGGCGCCAACGGTAACCACGACGTCACGGTCCGCTACTACGAGGGTGCCAACCACGGCATCAAGATCGACGACGTCATGGTCCCGGAGTTCCCGCGGGACGTCAGCGCCTGGGTGCAGGGTCTGCCGGGGACCGCGGGCGCCCCGCCGACGGTCGCGGGCGGGCAGCCCAACCAGCTGTACCTGGCCTCGGCCGTGCCCAACCCTCGCTGGTACGGCAACGGCGACATCGTCATCGGGTTCGTGATCGTGGGCGGGGTGCTGCTCGTGGTCGGCCCGCTGGTGTGGCTGGTCGCGGGGGCGGTGCGCCGGGTCCGGCGTGCCCCGCGCGCCGCCGGCCGTCTCGCGCCCGGGCTGCGGTGGCCGCTCGCGGGGCTGGCCGTGGGGTCGGTCGCCACGATGGTGGGACTGGTCGTGTACCTGGTCGCGGTCGCGCGGCTCGCGCTCGACTACAAGACGGACTCCTGGGTGGTCCAGGGAGGGTGGATCGCTGTCCGCCTGCTCGGCCTGGCGACGGTCGTCGCGGCGGCGTTCATCATCAACCGGTTGTCGGACCTGCGCCAGGCGCGCAAGGCGGTCGTGGCTTCCCCCGAGGGCGGTGGGGTCGTGGTGCGTCCGGCGACGGGGGTGGGTGCGCGCACGACGCTGTGGGCCACGGTCGCGGGGTCCACGATCCTGCTCGTGACGCTCGCCTACTGGGGCGTCTACCAGCTGGGCATCTGACGCCGGACGTGACGGACGCCTAGGGTCGAGTCATGCGACGACGTACGAAGGACGGCTCCGAGGGGCGGATGCGTTCGTTCGCGCTCGAGGAGGCCGAGGAGGACGTCGACGAGCCTCCAGGGCCTCTGCCTGCCCGTGGGACGCAGGCGACGGGAGCCGGTCGTGGCGGCGTGCCCGACGACGGCGCTCGCCTCCCGTCCGTCTCGCACGGTCCGGCGTCGCGCGACGTGCCCGGTCGAGCGCGGTCGGGTCGTCGTCCGTCGCGCAGGACCCGGGCGCTGCTGGGCGCCGCGATCGCCACCGTGATCGTGCTCGTCGTGGGCGGGCTCGTGGTCGGAGAACGGAACGAGGCCGCGCGCATCGAGCGGGTCCTTGCGTCGTCGGGCGGTGTCCGGAGCCTGGGGCCGGACGTCGCGGTGGTCTGGCGCATCGACCCCGTCGCGGGCGGCAACGCGCCGGACCTGGGTCGCTGGAGCCAGCCCACCGTGGTGGACGGGGTGCTCGTGGTCCCAGGGGATCCCGTAGCGGGCTACGACCCGACGACGGGGGAACGGCTGTGGAGCGCGTCGGAGTCGTCGGCGGCGTCGGAGAGAGCCCGCAGCGGGGACCAGACGAGGTGCATCGGCAGCGGGCCCCGCTCGGACACCGGACCCGTCGTCTGCACGACGTCCAGCTACCGCCCGGTGACGATCTTCGGCGAGACCTCCGAGGAGGCCCACCTGCGTCGCATCGAGGTCGTCGACCCGGTGACGGGGGACGTGCTGACCGCGCGATCCGTGGACGAGGAGACCACTGCGGCGACCGTCGCCTTCACGGACGGCCTGGCCACGTTCGCGTGGGGTTCTGGTGGTCAGGTCGTGGTGACGCTCGAGGACCTGGCCACGGGGGAGGTGCGCTGGTCACGGGAGGTCGTCCCCGAACCGGGGGAGGGGGTGGAGAGCCCGCGCTACCTGCAGGGGTGGCCCGACGGTGACGAGCTCCGTGTCGAGGCGACCGGCCTCAGCGCGACGCTGGACGCGGACGGCAGCTCCGTCGGCGCGCGGGAAGGGATGTCGTGGGACTCGACGCTGCCCGACGGTGGCAGGGTCTCGACGGGGGGCGACGGGACCTGGACGGTCTTCGCCCCGGACGGTCACGGGGCGTTCAGCGTCGAGGGGAACCTCGTCCTGTTCGACGTGACCGACGGGTCGGCGGACGTACCTCTGCTCGTCTCGGCAGGGGGCGACGTCATGGACGCGGCCGGGACGATCGCTCGGCCCACGTTCTCGGCCCTGGACCGCCGGACCGGGCGGACGCTCTGGACCGCAGACGGGACCCTCGAGCGTGCGGTCGCCCAGGTCGGGGACGTCGGCGTCCTGTCAGGTGCCGGCCGGTTGTTGGGGGTCGACCTGGCGACCGGCGAACGGGTCTGGGAGGCCGAGGGAACCCTGGCGTACGGCCAGTCCTTCACGGACGGCACGGACCTCTACCTGGTCGGGCAGAGCGGGACCGGCGCCACACGGGTCACCGCGATCTCGGTCGACTCGGGCCAGGAGCTCTGGGAGGCCGACGTCCCGGAGCTCTCGACCTGGACGTTCAGCGCCCGGGGAAGGCTCGTGCTCGTGACCGACGAGGGGGGACTCCTGGGGCTGGGCTGAGACGACCGGGGCCCGGCGGCCCCATCCGGTCGGATCAGGTCTACCGTGGAAAGGGTGGCCCCACGCCGTCGTGAGCACTCCGCCCACGCCGTCGAGCTGGTCGAAGTGGCCGAGCTCGACGACGACTTCGACGCGGTCTGGGGACGATCACCTGGTGGGCCCAGCGCGACGGGCGGGGGTCGTGGCGTGCCGTCGCCGCCGGGACCGGGTACGGGCCGCACGGATGGTCCGGGCAGGGCTCGACGTCGTGTGCGAGAAGGCGCCGGCGCGCCGGGCACCGTGGTGCTCTCCGGGTCGCCGACGCCGGGCGGGGAGGCGCTGCCCTCCCGTGCTCGCCGGGTCCCGGTGCGCGCCCTGGTCGTCGCCGCGGTGGCGGTCGCCGTCGCGGGCACGGGCGCGTCGTTGGTCGTCGGGGGCCTCTCCGACCGACATCAGGCGGTGCTCGTCGCGACCCAGCCGGGCGGCCTGTGGTCGGTCCCCCCTGACCCCGACGTCGTCTGGCGGGCGTCGACCGGCGGTGGATGGCCCGCGGCCGTGGAAGGGCAGGTCGTGCTCGAGGCCGACGGCGACCTGCAGGGCCTCGACGTCGTGACGGGCGAACCGCTGTGGTCGGCCTCGTTGCCCCGGGGGAAGAGCGCGTGCGGGCCGGACCTGCTCGACCCGGGGAGCGTGGGTTCGCCGCTCGTGTGCGTGACGGAGGTCGACCCGGCCCCGGGAGGGGAGCTGGCGGGCAGCGTGGGTGGCCCGGCCGACCCCGCCGAGCCGTCGACCTCGCGCCCCGCGTTCGTCGTGACCGTCCTGGACCCTGCGGGGCAGGTCGTGGGGGCGCGAGAGCTCGCGGGCACGACCGCCGCCGCAGCGCCCCTCGCAGGCGGGCTCGTGGCGACCGCGCGGCGTGACGGCGAGCGCGCCGTCGTGAGCTGGGAGGAGGCCCTCGACGGGACGCTCGTGCGCACGCGCGTCCTGCACGCCGCCGGCTATCCGGTCGACGCCGTCGGCTCGACGGGCCAGGACGACGTCGGGACGATCGACCTCTACGGGCTGCGTGGGCTGCTCCACGTCCGTGCGTCCGACCTGCGTGAGACCTTCGACGCGTCCGGAGAGTACGCGACCGGCTACGCGCGCCCTCGGTCCGTGCCCGGTGGCTGGGCCGCCGGCGGGCCCTTGCCGGACGACCTGCGCGTCCGGGCCGCGATCGACCCTCGTTCGGGTCGGGTCGAGGAGGTGCACGTGCTCGAGGCCGACGGCGGCGAGCGGTACGTCCTGCCGGGTGAGCCGTTCGTGCCCGCGGTGACCGACGGGACGGTGCCGCACGTCCTGGTCGTCCGGTCACCCGGCTTCACGGGGTACGACACGCTCTCGGGGCGTCGACTGTGGCACCGGGAGGAGTGGCCCGAGATGATCTGGCTCCAGACCGACGACGTCCTGGTCGTCGAGTCGGGGTCACGGCTGATCGCGATCGAGACGCGCACGGGTCGAGACCTGTGGCGGCGCTGGCTGCCGAGCGAGGTGCACCGGGCGTTCACCGACGGAGACTCCCTGCTCCTGACGAGCACGATCTCGGGTCGCTCGGACGACCCGGACGAGGGGTGGTGCCAGCGCCTGGCGCTGTAACAGTTAGACGGCGGTGTCGTGTGGGGGGAAGTACACCATACCACGTACCGAGAAGTCGTCTCGGCACAGGGGCAGCTCTTCGCGGTCACGGACACGGAAGTGGTCCGGATAGGTTGAGGGGTCGACCGGTCTCCTGGTGGGAGACTTGAGCCATCGGTGATCAACCGGTAGAAACTGACGGGGCCGTCATGGCCTGAATCCGGTGCTCGACCGATCCCGAGGCCGGGGCGACCTGTAGGGAGAGCACGATGACCAACGAGACCGACCCGGGGCCCGGCCCCGATCAGCAGGTATCGAACGGGGGGACGGGTCCGCTCGCCCGGGCCTCGGTCCGGGAGCCCGACGAGTCGTCGCCCGAGGTCGTCACGGCCTCGTCGACGGACGCTGCGGCGACGTCGTCCGAGAAGCCGTCCGGGAAGCCCGAGGAGAAGGCGTCCGAGCCCGCCGCCGCGTCACCGGCCGCTCCGGCGAACCCCTTCGCCGGTATCCCGGTGAGCGACTACGTGCGCGACGGCGTCGCGGCGCTCCTGCTGTTCGTCTCGTTGACCATGCCGTGGGACCTCGGGCACCCTGCGTCGGACAAGGTCGAGGTCATCCTCGTCTCGGTCCTCTCGCTGCTCTCGCTCGCCCTGCCCTACCTGGCGCGCACAGGTGTCCTGCCCACGACGTGGACCGTGCACACGACCCGCAGGGCCCGCCTCCTGGCGAACGCGCCCTACGGGCTGCTGGTCGGCGTCTACCTCGTGCTGGACCTGGTGAACGGTACGGCCGGCAACGGGTGGGGCGGTCTCGGTACCGGGCTCGCGCTCGGTCTCGCGGGGGCCGTGCTGGCCGCACAGCCCCGCCAGGCGGAGCTCGGCCCGGTCGACCAGGACCGCGCGGTGACCCAGACCTGGGTCAAGGTCCTGATCGGTCTCGGTGCGCTCGCGGTCGTGGGTGCGGTCGTCGCGTTCGTCTTCAGCCTGACGCTGGGGCTCGGCGTCGTCGGGATCTTCGCGCGCCTGGTCGTCGCCGTGCTCGCGATCGGCCTCGTCGGCCTGCCCGTGTGGGGAGTGCTGCGCAAGCAGGAGTCCTGGCGTCTGGTGCTCGTCGGTCTCGGGATCGCGCTCGCGGTGCTCTTCGTCCTCAACACGGGAAGCCTTCTCGTGAGCTACGAGAGCCTGCGCGGTGGACAGTTCGGTCTGCTGCTGGTCCCGGCGGTCGCCGCGGTCGCCGCCTCGCCCGCGGTCGCCCGCAGCACGACGTCGGAGTCTCCCGTCCGGACGTGGGTCGCCGTGGCGGTCAACACCCTGGACCTGGTCCTGCTCGTCGCCGCGGTGCTGGTGGTCCGGGCGATCCTGTGGCTCGCGGCCGGGCTGAGCGGGGTCGTCGTGATCCTCGCGCTCGTCCTGGGGCTCCTCATGGTGGGCGTGACCCTCGTCGCGCGTCGTGCGCTCGCCCGGGACGCGGTGTCGGGCAGGACGTTGGCGCTCGGCGGTGCGGGCGTCGTGGCGGTCCTCGCCATCGTGCTCGTGATCGTCGTCGCGAACCAGGCCGGTCTGGGGATCGGGGTCGGGATCGACCTGCTGCTGCTGGCCTTCGGCCTGCCGGCCATCACGGCGTTCGCGCTCATGGTGCCCGCCGAGGTCCGCACGCACTTCGCCGAGAACCGTCCCGCGTCCCTCGTCGGGGCCGACGCGGCGCCGAGCGCCTACGTGTGGCAGCCGCCGGCGCCTCGTCCGGCGCGTCCCCAGCCCGCCCAGGAGCCGGTCGCCGGACCGCACGGCGACGGGACCTACGCGACCGGTCCCGACGGACACCGTCCGGTGGCCGGCGCGTACGAGCAGGACCCGGTCGCCCCCGCGTCGCGACCGACCTCGGCGCAGCCCTACAGCCCGGCCCAGCAGCCGGCGCAGCCGGTCTCCCAGGAGCCGTACCGCTCGGCCCAGCCGACCCAGCAGCCGACCCAGCAGCCGACGCAGCCCGTCGCGCAGGAGCCGTACCGTCCTGCACAGACCCAGCAGCCGGCGCAGCCGGTCGCGCAGAACCAGCAGCCGTACAGCCCGGCCCAACCTCAGTCCCAGCCCGTGCGCCCGGTCGAGCAGTACCAGCCGACGCAGGTGCTGCCTGCTCAGGGGGTCCAGTCCGCACGCCCCGTGCAGCCTGCCGTCCAGGAGCGCTCGGGCTACGCGGCCCGGCCGGGCTACGCGGCCCAGGCCGCCGGGGAGACCGCGGTCCTGCCGGCCTACCAGGACCCGCAGCCGGTCGGCTTCAGCGCGGCGCAGGCGCTCGACCCGTCGACGCCGCTCGAGGTCCTCGCGCAGATCGTCCAGGAGGCTCCTCACCTCAGGCCTCAGGTCGCGGCGAACCCGTCGACGTACCCGGCGCTGCTCGAGTGGCTCGGCAACCTGGGAGACCCTGCGGTCGACGCGGCGCTGCGTTCGCGCGGTCGCTGACCCGGACGGGACACGCTGAGGCGGGCCCGACGACGTCGCTCCGGCGAGTCGTCGGGTCCGCCTCTCGCATGTCATCCAGCGGGACGTCCGCGAGCATCGTCCCCGACGGGGGTATGGTGACAACGTGCACCTGACGCAGCTGCTCCTCCTTCGTTGCCGCGACGAGGCCCTCTAGGCCGCAACCTCGTCGCGGTGGTTGGTGTGCCGGCTGAACAGCACCGACGAAGAGATCGCGAAGGACATGATGAGCACCACGGCGCAGACCCCCCAGACCAGCTCCCGCTCCGCACAGCAGCCATCAGGCATGCCCGTGCACAAGTACGAGCCGTTCCACCAGCAGTTCGACGTGTCGCTGCCGGACCGGACGTGGCCGGACAAGCGCATCGAGAAGGCCCCGCGCTGGTGCGCGGTGGACCTGCGGGACGGCAACCAGGCACTGATCGAGCCCATGAACGCCGAGCGCAAGCTGAAGATGTTCCAGCTGCTCGTCGAGATGGGCTACAAGGAGATCGAGGTCGGCTTCCCGTCGGCCTCCCAGACCGACTTCGACTTCGTGCGCCTGCTCATCGAGGACGGGCACATCCCGGACGACGTCGTGATCCAGGTCCTGACCCAGTCCCGTGAGCACCTGATCGCCCGGACGTACGAGTCGCTGCGCGGTGCCAAGCAGGCGATCGTGCACCTGTACAACTCGACGTCGCGCCTGCAGCGCGACGTCGTGTTCCGCACCGACGAGGACGGCATCGTCGACATCGCGGTGGAGGGTGCCAAGCTCTGCCGCAAGTTCGAGGAGACCATCCCCGAGACGGCCGTCTTCTACGAGTACTCGCCCGAGTCGTACACGGGCACCGAGCTCGAGTTCGCGGTGCGGATCTGCAACGAGGTCATCGAGGTCTTCGAGCCGACGGCGGACCGCAAGGTCATCATCAACCTGCCCGCGACGGTCGAGATGGCCACGCCCAACGTCTACGCCGACTCGATCGAGTGGATGAACCGCCACCTCGCTCACCGCGAGAACGTGGTCCTGTCGCTGCACCCGCACAACGACCGCGGCACGGCGGTCGCGGCGGCCGAGCTGGGCTACCAGGCCGGTGCGGACCGCATCGAGGGCTGCCTGTTCGGCAACGGGGAGCGCACGGGCAACGTCTGCCTGGTGACCCTGGGCATGAACCTGTTCAGCCAGGGGATCGACCCCCAGATCGACTTCACCGACATGGACCGCGTGCGCCGCACGGTCGAGTACTGCAACCAGATCGCGGTCCACGAGCGTCACCCGTACGCGGGCGACCTGGTGTTCACGGCGTTCTCGGGCTCGCACCAGGACGCGATCAAGAAGGGCCTGGACGCCATGGCCGCGCAGGCCGAGGCCGCGGGCAAGGGCGTCGACGACCTGGTCTGGGGCGTGCCGTACCTGCCGATCGACCCCAAGGACGTCGGGCGCTCGTACGAGGCCGTCATCCGGGTCAACTCGCAGTCGGGCAAGGGCGGCATCTCCTACCTGCTCAAGTCCGAGCGCCACCTGGACCTGCCGCGTCGGCTGCAGATCGAGTTCTCGCGTGTCGTCCAGGCGTTCACGGACGCTGGCGGCCAGGAGGTCACGGGTGACGACATCTGGCGGATCTTCTCGGACGAGTACCTGCCGGTCGACCCGGGCTCGGGGCTCGAGCCCTGGGGTCGTCTGAAGCTGCGCGGCACCCGGGCGTCATCGACCGAGGACGGGCCGGACACCCTGGCCGTCGACGTCCTCGACCGTGGTGACGAGCTGACGCTCGACGGCTCGGGCAACGGGCCGGTCGCGGCGTTCGTCGACGCGATCGCGCACGTCGGGGTCGAGGTGCGGGTCCTGGACTACGCCGAGCACGCTCTGTCGGAGGGCGGGGACGCCAACGCGGCGGCCTACGTCGAGTGCCAGGTGGGCGACGAGGTGCTGTGGGGCGTCGGTATCGACCCGTCGATCACCACGGCCTCGCTCAAGGCGATCGTCTCGGCCGTCAACCGCGCGGAGCGCGCCGCGGTCTGACCGCGGATCCTGTCGGCTTCCGGTGGGTGCGGAGCTCGGGCGCGACACGCCTCGCGTGTCCCGCGGTGGCTCCGTGCCCACGGGTACGGGTCCGTGAGGGACCTGTGCACATGGGCCCACGAGCCGGGTGCGTGCACCGGGACGTGGGTGGCATGGCGGACAATAGGGGAGTGGTCCTCTACCGAGACGAAGCGATCGTGCTCCGCACCCAGAAGCTGGGCGAAGCCGACCGCATCGTCACCCTGCTGACGCGGGAGAACGGCAAGGTCCGGGCCGTGGGCAAGGGGGTGCGGCGCACGTCGTCGCGCTTCGGCGCTCGTCTCGAGCCCTTCATGTTCGTCGACGTGCAGCTGCACGTCGGACGCAGCCTCGACGTCGTGACGCAGGCGGAGACCGTGGGGCCCTACGCTCGGGCGATCTGCGAGGACTACGGCCTCTACACCGCGGGAACCGCGATGCTGGAGACCGCCGATCGTCTGGTCGAGGCCGAGAAGGAACCTGCGGTGCAGCAGTTCTGGCTGCTCGCGGGGGCCGTCCGCTCGCTCGCGGTCAACGCCCACGCCCCCGGCCTGGTCCTGGACTCCTACCTGCTGCGCGCCTTCGCGATCGCAGGGTGGGCGCCCAGCTTCACGGACTGCTCGCGCTGCGGTGAGCCCGGCCCGCACCGCTCGTTCGCGGTCGCCATGGGCGGGGCGGTGTGCGGTCGGTGCCGCCCCCCGGGGTCCACGGCCCCCGCCCCCGAGACCTTCACGCTGCTCGCCGCGCTGCTCGCGGGCGAGTGGGACGTGGCGGACGCGTCCGACGCGCGCCACCGCAAGGAAGCCAGCGGCCTCGTGGCCGCCTACAGCCAATATCACCTGGAGAGAACGTTGCGATCACTGCGGATGGTGGAACGAGACGGAGCGGTCACGCCGCGGGCCGGAGGAGAGGCCTGATGGCCCGACCGATCCAGCCGCCCCCGCCGCACCCGTCGGGGGCCGTCGCGCCCAACATCCCGGCCCGGTTCGTGCCCAACCACGTCGCTATCGTCATGGACGGCAACGGCCGCTGGGCCAACGAGCGCGGGCTGCCGCGGACCGAGGGTCACAAGGCCGGTGAGGCCGCGCTGCTGGACGTCGTGGCGGGAGCCATCGAGATCGGCGTCAAGCACGTCTCGGCCTACGCGTTCTCGACCGAGAACTGGAAGCGTTCACCCGAGGAGGTGCGCTTCCTCATGCAGTTCAACCGCGACGTGATCCGTCGTCGACGCGACGAGATGAGCAGCTGGGGCGTCCGGATGCGTTGGGCGGGGCGACGCCCGCGCCTGTGGGGCTCGGTCATCAAGGAGCTCGAGGACGCCGAGCGGATCACCGCGGGCAACGACACCTGCACCCTGACGATGTGCGTGAACTACGGGGGCCGGGCCGAGATCGCGGACGCGGCGCAGGCGATCGCGCAGGAGGTCGCGGCCGGACGCCTGGACCCCAGGAAGGTCACCGAGAAGACCGTCGCCAAGTACCTCGACGAGCCGGACCTGCCGGACGTGGACCTGTTCCTGAGGTCCTCGGGTGAGCAGCGCACGTCCAACTTCATGATCTGGCAGGCCGCGTACGCGGAGATGGTCTTCCTGCCCGAGCACTGGCCGGACGTGGACCGCCGCAGCCTGTGGCGTGCGGTCGAGGAGTACGCGAGCCGTGACCGGCGCTACGGCGGCGCGATCGACAAGTCGGCCGACCTCCCCTGACGTGCGGAGGAGCGCTGTCGCCGCGGGAGACGCAGGGTTCCTCTCCCGAGGCGGCAGCCCTTCACCGAGGAACGTGTGCCCGGTGGTCGCGGCCGGCGCCCTGGTGGGGCACGTGCTGCGCGTGTCGGTACCACTCGCTAGCCTGCCGGGTATGACACTCTCGATCGGCATGGTCACGGTGGACTCGACCGACCCGCGTCCGTTGGCGCAGTGGTGGGCACGGCAGACAGGCGGGCGTCTCGTCGACGAGGCCGACGGCTGGTTCCTCGAGGTCGCGCCTGCGGGCGACGGCCAGGGCCCCGTGCTCGGCTTCCAGAAGGTCGAGGACCCGACGCCGGGCAAGAACAAGATCCACCTGGACCTGTCCGCGCCGGACCGCGCGGCCGAGGTCGAGCGCCTGGTCGCCGACGGCGCGGGCCTCGTGGCAGAGCACACCATCCCGGGCTACAGGTGGTCGGTGCTCACCGACCCGCAGGGCAACCAGTTCTGCCTGGGCGAGCCCGACGAGACGGCCACCGAGATCTCCTGAACGGGCCGGCTCTCCCGAGCCGACCACGGCGGGCCCCGGCCTGATCGACCGTGACGGTCGGCTTCCGTCAGTCGCGCGAGCGGTCGGTCTGCGAGGGCTTCGGGTCCTGCCCGCCCGCGCCGCGGGCGGGGTCGTGCGCATCGTCCGTGGAGTCGAGCAGCAGGTCGGCCACGTCGCCGAACGGGTTGGCTCCGTGCGGCTGCGTGCCTGCCGCCCCCTGCGCTGCAGGCTGGTCGCCCGCCGCGCCGCCGTCGCCCTCGGGCGAGTCGTCCTGCCCCCGGGAGGCGTCGGCCGCCCGGGCGCGGCGTCGACGCCGCGAGGCGACGACGATCCATGCCACGAGCCCGACGACGAGCAGCACGATCACCGCCAGCCCGACCGGGCTGCGGGCCGCGAGCAGCACGGCCGTGTTGAACGTGGCGATGCCGATCGTGGTCCAGATCGCCGCCCAGATGGCGCAGCCCGGCAGCAGGGCCGCGAGGTAGCGGGAGAACCTCATGCGGGTGTAGCCCGCCGTCAGGTTGATGACGGTCTGCACACCCACGGTGAAGAAGGACAGCGTGACGGCGATGGGGCCCCACGTGTTGATCGTGGAGATCGCGCGCTGGGCGCGCTCGCTCTCGAGGCGCCGCGACCACGACGTGTTGACGGTCCCTCGGGCGACACCGCGGCCGGCCCAGTAGGTGGCCTGGGCGCGGACGAACACGATCGCGAACGCCGCGGCGTAGATGATCCAGTACGGCACGCCGTCGATCGAGAAGATCCCGGACGACTCGTCGCCTGCCGCCGAGACGACCGAGGTGACAGGTCCCGAGGAGGTGAGCGACGCCGTCGGGCCGGCGAGCACGTCCGCGAGCGCCCCGACGAGTGCGGGCACCGCGCTCACGCGTCCTGCTTCGCCCGGCACGCCGCGCACGTGCCGAAGAGCTCGATGGTGTGCTGGATGTCGGTGAAGCCGTGGGCTGCCCCGACCTGCGAGGCCCAGGTCTCCACGGTCGGGCCGTCGATCTCGACCGCGGTGCCGCACTCACGGCACACCAGGTGGTGGTGGTGCTCGCTGCGCTCGCACTTGCGGTAGAGGCTCTCGCCGTCCTCGGTGCGCAGGACGTCGACGTACCCGCCGTCGGCCAGCGTCTGCAGCGTGCGGTAGACCGTGGCCAGACCCACCGCATCGCCGCGAGCGCGCAGCAGCTCGTGGAGCTGTTGCGCGCTGCGGAAGTCGGGCAGGTCCTCGAGTGCGTCGGAGACTGCTGCCCGCTGACGGGTCATGCGCTGCATCGCTCGCCACCTTCCACGTGGACGTCGTCGGGGATGTCGGGGTGCGGGTCGTGGGACACGCGCGGCTTGCGCCGCAGGAGCACCGGCCGCAGGATCGCCACGACCGCGTACAGGGCGATCGCCAGGACGACGATCGTGGCCCCCGGGGACAGAGTCTGCCAGTACGTGACGGAGAGTCCGACCACGCAGACCACGACCCCGATGACCATGGCCAGCGCCATGGTCCGCCGGAACGAGACGGTCACGAGCTGAGCGATCGCGACGGGCACGATCATGAGCGCGCTCACGAGCAGGAGACCCACGACCCGCATGGCCACGGTCACGGTCAGCGCCGCGATGACCGCGATCGCGATGTTGAGCGCGCGCACGGGCAGGCCCGACGCACGGGAGAACTCCTCGTCGTAGCTCACCGCGAACAACGCGGCACGCAGCCCCATCCCGACCGCGAGGATCAGCGCACCGAGGAAGAGCGTGAGCCACAGGTCGGTGGGCGAGACGCTCGAGATCGAGCCGAACAGGTACTGCATCAGGTTGCCCGAGCTGCCGCCGGCGACCCCGATGAGGAGCACGCCACCCGCGATCCCGCCGTAGAACATCAGGGCCAGCGCGACGTCGCCGCTCGTGCGGCCGCGCTCGCGCACGAGCTCGATGACCACGGAGCCGATCACGGCCGCGACCACGGCACCGGGGATGGCCAGGGCGTCGTTGGGGACCACCCCCATGGCTCCGCCCACGAGCCAGCCGAGCGCGACGCCGGTCAGGGCCACGTGCCCGATCCCGTCGCCGAGCAGGGACAGCTTGCGCTGCACGAGGTACGTCCCCATGACGGGCGCGGTCACCCCGACGAGCACGGCCGCGATCAGGGCGCGCTGCATGAAGGGGTCGGAGAGCATCCCGACGAGCTCGTCCAGGGCGTTCACGAGGCGGCTCCACGGTCGATACGGGCGGGGGTGGGGGAGTGGCGGCTGAGCGGGGCGTCGGTCAGGCCCATGTCGGACCCGGGAGACGCGCTGCGCTCGGGGTCGTCGCCGTGCGGGTGCAGGTGCTCGTGGTCGGGTCCGGCGTGCGCCGAGGTGACCTGAGGCGGGGCGCCGTCGTGGACGACCAGGCCGTGGCGCAGGACCACGCAGCGCTGGATGAGCGGCGCGAGCGCGCCCAGCTCGTGCAGGACGACGAGCACCGTCATGCCGCCGCGCGTGAGCTCGGTCAGCGTCGCGGCGAACGCCTCCTGGCTGGGCTGGTCGACGCCCGCGACGGGCTCGTCGAGGATGAGGAGCCGGGGGTCGCGGGCGAGCGCCCGGGCGATGAGGACGCGCTGCTGCTGGCCGCCCGAGAGCTCGTGCACGGCGCTCTGCGCGCGGTCGGCGAGGCCGACGCGGTCCAGGGCCTCGCGGGCCGTCGCGCGCCAGCCGCGGGGCAGCCGGACGCGTCGGCCGTGAAGGAGGCCCGACGCGACGACCTCCTCGGCCGTCGAGGGCACGCCGGCCTGTGCCGAGACGCGCTGGGGGACGTAGCCGAGCTCGGCCCACGGGACCTGCGGGCCCAGGTCGGCGCCCAGGAGACGCACGTGGCCCGCCGCGAGCGGCACGATCCCCACGAGGGACTTCACGAGCGTCGACTTGCCCGAGCCGTTCGCGCCGAGCAGGGCGACGACCTCGCCGCGCTCGACCGTGAGGTCGACGCCGCGCAGGATGTCGCTGTTGCCGAGGGTCACGTGGATCCCGCGGCCCTCGATCGCCGGTGGGGTCTGAGGTGAGGTGCTCATGCGCAGGTCAGGCCGGTGCGCAGCGCCTCCAGGTTGTTCCGCATGACGTCAAGGTAGTCGCTGCCGGTGTCGCTCAGGCCCTCGAGCGGGTCGAGGACCGCGGCCTGCACCCCGACGTCCTGGGCCAGGGTCTGGGTCACCTTGGGGCTCGTGAGGGTCTCGAAGAAGATCGTCGTGATGCCGTGGTCGCGGATGACGTCGGCGACCTCGCGCAGGCGGGCGGGTGACGGCTCGGCCTCCGGGTCGATCCCGGTGATGCCGATCTGCTCCAGGCCGTAGCGCTCCGCGAGGTACCCGAACGCCTCGTGCGAGGTCACGAGGTAGGGGCTCGCGCAGCTCGCGAGGCCCTCGGAGTACTCGGTGTCGAGTGCGGCCAGGTCGGCCGTGAGGTCGGCCAGGTTGGCCGCGTACACGTCCGCGCCGTCGGGGTCGATCGCGGTGAGCTCGGCCGCGACCTGCTCGGCGACCGGGACCAGTCGTGTCGGGTCGAGCCAGAAGTGGGGGTCGAGGCCGCTCTCCGACGAGTGGTCGTGCCCGTCGTCGGCGCCCTCCTCGTCGGCGTGCTCGTCGGCCGTGCCCTCGCTGGCCTCGCTCGCGTCGGCGGACGCCTCGCCCGGGTGCGCCTCGAGGCCCGCGGCCTCGGACGCGTCGACCACGTGAGCCGGCTGGCGGCCCTCGACGGCCTCGTCGACGGCCGCCTGGAAGCCGGACTGGTAGACCACGAGGTCGGCCGTGCCGACGGTGCGTGCCTGGGCGGGCGAGAGCTCCAGGTCGTGGGGCTCGGCCGCGGGCGGGGTGAGGTTGGAGACCTCGACGCGGTCACCGCCCACGCGCTCGGCGACGAACTGCAGGGGATAGAACGACGCGAGCACCTCGACCGAGCCGTCGCCCCCGGACCCGCCGCCGCCCGACGTCCCTCCGGAGCCGCAGGCCGCCAGGGTGAGCGTGGTCGCGAGGGCGACGGAGCTGACGAGGGCGGCACGGTGCGATCGGGAGAGGAGTGGCATGGCTCCATGTTCGTTGATATTGATAACGGATGTCAACAAGAGGTGGTGTGGCCTGGGTGACACCGCACCCAGGGTGACGCGACCGCCCGACGGCGCCTGCGCCGTCGGGCCTGCGGGTCACCCCGGACTCACCTCGCCGGGAAAGACCGAGTAGCCTGGGACGTTGGCGCCCACGGACCCTCGCCCGCCTCGTCGCGGCGACCGGGGCGCCTGTCCTGCACCGTCCCGCACGAAGCCACGTGCGGGGTACACACGATTTCCTGGAGTGATCGCCCGTGGCCACTGCGCCCTCTCGACTCGATGCCGTCGTCTCCCTCGCCAAGCGGCGCGGGTTCGTCTTCCCCTCGGGCGAGATCTACGGCGGTACCCGGTCCGCCTGGGACTACGGGCCCCTGGGTACCGAGCTCAAGGAGAACATCAAGAAGCAGTGGTGGCGCACCATGGTCACGAGCCGTGACGACGTGGTGGGCCTCGACTCCTCGGTGATCCTCCCGCGCGAGGTCTGGGTCGCCTCGGGCCACGTCGGCGTCTTCACCGACCCGCTCACCGAGTGCCTGTCGTGCCACAAGCGGTTCCGCGAGGACCAGATGATCGAGGAGTTCGAGGAGAAGAAGGGCCGCGCCCCCGAGGGCGGCCTCGCCGAGATCGCCTGCCCCAACTGCGGCACGCGCGGCCAGTGGACCGAGCCCCGCGACTTCAACATGATGCTCAAGACGTATCTCGGCCCGGTCGAGGACGAGTCCGGGATGCACTACCTGCGCCCCGAGACCGCGCAGGGCATCTTCGTGAACTTCCAGAACGTCGTGGGCGCGGCACGCAAGAAGCCGCCGTTCGGCATCGGCCAGATCGGCAAGTCGTTCCGCAACGAGATCACGCCCGGGAACTTCATCTTCCGCACGCGCGAGTTCGAGCAGATGGAGATGGAGTTCTTCGTCGAGCCCGGGACGGACGAGGAGTGGCACCAGTACTGGATCGACCTGCGCACCAACTGGTACGTCGACCTCGGTATCTCGCGCGACAACCTGCGTCTCTACGAGCACCCCAAGGAGAAGCTGTCGCACTACTCGACCCGCACGGTCGACATCGAGTACCGCTTCGGCTTCAAGGGGTCCGAGTGGGGCGAGCTCGAGGGCGTCGCGAACCGCACCGACTTCGACCTCAAGACCCACTCGGAGCACTCCGGCAAGGACCTCACCTACCGTGACCCGGTCACGAACGAGAAGTACGTCCCGTACGTGATCGAGCCTGCCGCGGGCCTGACGCGCTCGCTCATGGCGTTCCTCGTCGAGTCGTACCACGAGGAGGAGGCACCCAACGCGAAGGGCGGCACCGACGTCCGCACGGTGCTCCGCCTCGACCCGCGCCTCGCGCCCGTCAAGGCCGCCGTGCTGCCGCTGAGCCGCAACGAGCAGCTCTCGCCCAAGGCGCGCGACCTCGCCGCCGAGCTGCGCAAGTACTGGAACGTCGACTTCGACGACGCGGGCGCGATCGGTCGTCGCTACCGCCGTCAGGACGAGATCGGCACGCCGTTCTGCATCACGGTCGACTTCGACACGCTCGAGGACCAGGCCGTGACGATCCGTCACCGCGACTCCATGGAGCAGGAGCGCGTCGCGCTCGACCAGGTGACCGCCTACCTGGCGGCACGCCTGCTCGGCGCCTAGCACGCCCGCCCTCCGGGGCGTGAGGGCCGCCGTCCAGCCGTGGACGGCGGCCCTTTTCGTCTGCCGGGGGGATGGTGGGAGAATGGCCCGGTGACCCTCCCCACCCTTTCCGACGCCTCGCGCGCGCCCGAGACCCCGGCGCCCGCAACCGGACACGTGCTGCCGCCCCTGCGGATCGGGCCCCACGTCGTCGAGACCCCCGTGGTCCTGGCCCCCATGGCGGGCGTGACCAACGCGGCCTTCCGCCGGCTGTGCCGCGAGCACGGTGCCGGGCTGTACGTCGCCGAGATGGTGACCAGCCGGGCGCTCGTCGAGCGCAACGAGGAGTCGCTGCGGATCGTCACGTTCGAGGACGACGAGACGACGCGCTCGGCCCAGGTCTACGGCGTCGACCCGGCCACGGTCGGTGCCGCGGTCAGGATCATCGCGGGCGAGGACAGGGCGGACCACGTCGACCTCAACTTCGGGTGCCCGGTGCCCAAGGTGACGCGCAAGGGCGGCGGCTCGGCGCTGCCGTGGAAGCGGGACCTGTTCACGTCGATCGTCCGAGCAGCGGTCAAGGCTGCCGAGCCGTACGGCGTGCCCGTGACGATCAAGATGCGCAAGGGCATCGACGAGGACCACCTGACGTACCTCGAGGCCGGGCTCATCGCCCAGGCCGAGGGCGTCGCGGCCGTCGCGCTGCACGCCCGGACCGCGGCCGACTACTACAGCGGCACCGCGGACTGGTCGGCCATCGCGCGCCTCAAGGAGACCGTGACCGACATCCCGGTGCTCGGCAACGGTGACATCTGGTCGGCCGAGGACGCCGTGCGCATGGTGCGTGAGACGGGCTGCGACGGCGTCGTCGTCGGGCGCGGGTGCCAGGGGCGCCCGTGGCTCTTCGCCGACCTGGCGGCGGCCTTCGCGGGCTCGGACGCACGCGTGACGCCAGGGCTGCGCGAGGTCGCCGAGACCATCTACCGCCACGGCGAGCTCATGATCGAGTACTTCGGGGGCGACGAGGGCAAGGGCATGCGTGACCTGCGCAAGCACATGGCCTGGTACCTCAAGGGGTACGCCGTGGGCGGTGAGGCCCGGCAGGGGCTCGCGATGGTCTCCACGCTCGAGGAGCTGCGCGGCAAGCTCGACGCGCTCGACCTCGACCAGCCGTACCCGGGCGAGGCCGCAGAGGGCCAGCGCGGTCGTGCGGGCTCGCCCAAGAAGCCGCACCTGCCCTACGGGTGGTTGGACTCGCGCGAGCTCTCCGAGGAGTTCGAGGAGAAGCTGCGCGAGGCCGAGCTGAGCGTCTCCGGGGGCTGAGGCCCGCCCGCCCGACGACGACGGCCCGGTGCTGGAGGTGGTACTACGACTCCGGCGACCCCCAGCCGGATCTACCCGGCCTGGAACCCCGCATGACCGGCCAAATCGGCAAAGTCGTCGCCAGCTACGGCCCCTGGGC
>NZ_JBHXBO010000022.1:0-30846 GCF_042726775.1 Oerskovia sp. NPDC060287 | reverse complement strand
GGCGCGGGGGTGGGGCGCGGGGACCGCGCGGTGCCCCCGGGCGGCGCGCTACCCCGTCGGCCACCTCGCCCCGGGCGTCAGCCGGCCAGGGCGTCCGAGACGACCTGCTTGGCCTCGTCCTGCACCTGCGTCAGGTGCTCGGCCGAGACGAACGACTCGGCGTAGATCTTGTAGACGTTCTCCGTGCCCGAGGGGCGCGCCGCGAACCACGCGTTCTCCGTGGTGACCTTGAGGCCGCCGATCGCCGCGCCGTTGCCCGGCGCCGTGGTCAGCTTCGCGGTGATCTCCTCGCCCGCGAGCGTCGTCGACGTGACCTGCTCGGGGCTGAGCCTCGCGAGCGCCGACTTCTCCTCGAGCGAGGCCGGGGCGTCGACGCGGGCGTACCAGGACTCGCCGTACTGCTCGACGAGCCGGGCGTGGTGCTGGGACGGGGTCTTGCCCGTGGTCGCGAGGATCTCCGAGGCGAGCAGCGCGAGCAGCAGGCCGTCCTTGTCCGTGGTCCACACCCCGCCGTTGGTCCGCAGGAACGAGGCGCCCGCGGACTCCTCGCCGCCGAACCCGACCGAGCCGTCGAGCAGGCCCGGCACGAACCACTTGAAGCCGACCGGCACCTCCTCGACGCGGCGACCGATCCCCGCCCCCACCCGGTCGATGAGCGACGACGACACGAGCGTCTTGCCGATCGCGGCGTCCGGGCGCCAACCGGGACGCGCCCCGCCGTACAGGTAGTCGATCGCGACCGCGAGGTAGTGGTTGGGGTTCATGAGGCCCGCGTCCGGGGTCACGATCCCGTGGCGGTCCGAGTCCGCGTCGTTGCCCGTCGCGATGTCGAACGTCGACGTCGCGTCCGGGTCCGTCATCTTCTGCACGAGCGAGGCCATGGCGTACGGCGACGAGCAGTCCATGCGGATCTTGCCGTCCCAGTCGAGCGTCATGAAGGCCCACCGCGGGTCCACCTGCGGGTTCACGACCGTCAGGTCCAGGCCGTAGCGCTCGCCGATCTCTCCCCAGTACTCGACCGAGGCCCCGCCGAGAGGGTCGGCGCCGATCGAGACGCCCGCGCCGCGGATCGCCTCGAGGTCCAGGACCGAGGCCAGGTCGTCGACGTACGCCGTGAGGAAGTCGTGGCGGTGCGTGGTCTCGGCCGTCAGCGCACGCTCGAGCGGGACGCGCTCGACCTGCCCCACGCCCGAGCGCAGGATCTCGTTCGCACGGTCCGCGATCCAGCCCGTCGCCTCCGAGTCGGCGGGACCGCCGTGCGGCGGGTTGTACTTGAAGCCGCCGTCGCGCGGGGGGTTGTGCGACGGCGTCACGACGATCCCGTCCGCGAGCTCGGGGCCCGTGGTGCGGACCCCGGCCTCGGTGGCCGCACCGTTGTGCAGCAGGATCGACTGGGACACGGCCGGGGTCGGGGTGTAGGAGTCGCGCGCGTCGATGTACGTCTGGACGCCCGCGGCCGTCAGGACCTCGATCGCGGTCTGCCACGCGGGCAGCGACAGCGCGTGCGTGTCGCGGCCGATGAAGAGGGGGCCGTCGGTGCCCTGGGCACGCCGGTACTCGACGATCGCCGCGGTGATCGCGAGGATGTGCGCCTCGTTGAACGCGTGGTCCAGGCTCGACCCGCGGTGGCCCGACGTCCCGAACACCACCTTCTGCGCCGGGTCGTCGACGTCGGGGGAGAGGTCGTAGTAGGCGCCGACCACGGCGTCCACGTCGATGAGGTCCTGGGGCTGGGCGAGGGTTCCGGCGCGGGGGTCCATGCGACGATCCTGCCACTGGTCAGGGCGTCGCGGGAGGTCTGTCCCGGGAGGGGAGACCGGCGCGGCACGCGACCAGGATCCGACGACGGCGCGTCAGAAACGTAGGCTGGTCACCATGTTCCCGCCCCAGGTACCCACGACCGACGTGTCCGAGCTCGACGCCGAGCACCCCGTGCCCGAGGGCGTCGTGCTCCTCGACGTGCGCGAGCAGGACGAGTGGGACGCGGGCCACGCGCCCGACGCCGTCCACATCCCCCTGGGCGAGCTGCCCGTCCGCTGGGGCGAGCTCGACCCCGAGGTCCCGATCCTCGTGATCTGCCACTCGGGCGGACGCTCGGCGCGCGCCGCGGCGTGGCTCAACCAGGGCGACTTCGACGCGACCAACCTCGACGGCGGCATGGTCGCGTGGTCGCAGCGAGGGTTCCCGGTCGAGCAGTAGGCCCGCCGGCCCCGCAGCCCGCTCCCACTACACTTTCCCCATGGCCAAGAACTCGACGCCCGACTTCGTGCTGCGCCCCTTCGAGGGGCTCCCCGGCGAGACCGACTGGGTCGCCCTGCGGGAGGTCGTCCCCTCGGCCTCGGCACCTGCTCGCACCACGGAGGAGTACGGCGCTCGCGACGTCCTCGTCGTGACGATCCTCCCGGCCGGCTGGGCCGCGCTGCACCGCCAGGACGGCACCATCCTCCTGGCGCTCCAGACCCTCGCGGGCTCGGGCGACACGAGCCGCGACCTCGCGGCGGTCCTGCTCGAGGCCATCGAGGCCGAGCCGGGCACGTCGATCGAGCTGGGCGAGCTGCCCGGTCCGGGCCCGCGCCTGCAGGACGTCCTGGACCTGTCGGTGCCCTTCGAGGTCACGGTCCACGAGGACTTCTCGTTCTGGCTCGACCCCACGACGGACCTCACGCCCGAGCTCAAGGCGTCGCTCGACCAGGCGTCGGAGTCGATCGTCCCGACGGTCAAGCTCGAGTCGGTCGAGTCGGCCTACTGGTGCTCCATGAGCCGTGAGTTCCTGCGCTGGGCCTGGCCCGTGGGCGAGGAGGAGCTGATCGACGCGATCTCGCGCCTGCACGCCAAGCGCGAGTCGGGCCTGGGCGGCGGCAAGTTCGTCGGCGCGTTCCGGTCGTGCGGTCTGCTGGTCCCGGTCTGGGAGCTCCCGCGCGGCACCGAGGCCGCAGACCTCGAGGAGCCCGCCAAGGAGCTCAAGGCCAAGCTCGACGCGGCGCTCGCGGTCACCGAGCCGCTCGACGCCAACGAGCGTCGTGCACGTGCGGGCATCGTGTCCCGTCAGGTCACGCTCCGCTGACGACCCCCGACGCACCGCCGGCCGGCCCCGCCACGGGCGCCACGTCGGCACCAGCACCACGGCACCACAGCACCACCAGCACGACCCCGAGACCGACGGGCGCCGGCATCGCCGCCCCGCCCGTCGGCCTCGGGCAGGTCAGGTCCGACGAGGAAGTACAGACGCCAGGCTGACCGAGAGATACCTCGGCAAGAACCCGAGAACACCGTTCTCTGGGACATCCCCGTGACTTTGCCACCCCGAGTGTGGCAAACTGCGGGAAACTCTTTGCACTACTAGGCTGGATTGCGTGAACGCGGACCATCGGTCGACCGAGTCAGGACTGAACACCGAAACCACCCGGGACGTGTCGGGCGTCCCCGCCAACGGGACGCACGCGCTCCCGGTGGCGAAGACCCCGCGCCCGGCCCCGCTGCACGGCGGTTCCCGGCAGAAGCAGCGCGTCGCAGTGATCATCCCCGCCAAGGACGAGGCGCGTCGCATCGCGGCCACGGTCCGTGCGGCCAAGGCCATCCCGCACGTCGACCTGGTGCTCGTGGTGGACGACGGCAGCGAGGACACCACGCAGCACGTCGCCCGTGAGGCGGGCGCCGTGGTCGTGCGCCACTCCCACAACCGCGGCAAGGCGGCGGCCATGGAGACGGGTGCCGCGGTCGTCGCGATGCGCGACGTCGCCGACCGCCCCCCGCGCCTCCTGCTCTTCATCGACGGCGACCTGGGCGAGACCGCGGTCAACACGGCCCCGCTCGTGCCCCCCGTGCTCGACGGCCTGGCCGACATGTCCATCGCCCTGCTCCCGCCGCAGCCCGGCGCGGGCGGTCGCGGGATCGTCGTGGGTGCCGCGCGGCGCGCCATCCAGTCCATGACGGGCTGGACGCCCACGCAGCCGTTGTCGGGCATGCGGTGCCTGACGCGCGAGGCGTTCGAGGCCGCGACGCCGCTGGCCCGCGGCTGGGGCGTCGAGACGGGTCTCACGATCGACCTGCTCCGCAAGGGGTACGTCGCGGTCGAGGTCCCGTGCGACCTGCGCCACCGCCCCTCGGGGTCGGACCTCAAGGGGCAGATCCACCGCGCCAACCAGTACCGCGACGTGCAGCTCGCGGTCGGGGCGCGTCGCGTCCGCAGCGCGCTCGACGCGCTCGGCGGGCACAAGCACTCCGGGAAGTAGCTCTTCGCACGAGGGGCCCGGGCGGACTCCGCCCGGGCCCCTCGTCGTCTACCTGCCGGACGCGGCAGGTTCCGCCGCGTCGTCGGGCGAGCCTCCGCCGTCGGGCAGGGAGGGCAGCGGGACGGACGGCTCGTCGTCCGTCCCGGAGGACGCCCTGCCCGACGGCGCCGCTCCCGTCCCCGAGACCGTCTCGCCCTCCGCGTCGGAGACCTCGCCCGGGCTGCCCGGTGTCGCGCGCAGCGCGGTGAGCACCACGAGCGGCACGGCCGCGACCAGGGCGATCATCGCGATCCGGACCCCGAAGTCGTTGACGAGCGAGCCGCTCACGGACATGACCCAGATCGCGAGGATCGCGGGCCGGAACAGGGGCCACCCCGCCTCGGACCGCGCGAACCAGGCCGGGGTGAAGCGGCGCGGCGCGAACAGCACGAGCGCGAACCAGACCAGCACCACGAGCGTGATCCACACCGGGACCCCGCCCAGCACCGAGCGCGCCGCGTAGCCGGCCTTGCGCCAGAGCATCTCCCACGCGTCGCCGTCGACGACCTGGCCCACGAAGCGCCCCAGGTGCGAGCGAGCGGCAGGCGGGCGCAACCAGTCGAGCACGCCGATGAGCGCGACCACCCCCACGCCGGCCAGACCGATCGTGAAGAACCGCCTGAACGTCAGGCGTGCGCCCGAGGCCGCGAGCAGCAGGATCGCGAACGTCGGGACGAGGACGAGCCCGCCACCGAGGTCGGCACCGAGCGTGGGCCACACGTCGACGGCCATCGCGACCACGCCGATCACCCCGACCACGAGCGTGGCCGTCCGTCGTCGACCACGCAGCACGAGCCACTGGGCGACCCCGGCGGCGGCGAGGACCCCCGCGACCGCGAAGACCGAGAACGTCGGGTTGCCGAACCCGTAGAAGCGAGCCCCGAACGTCGGCGCCGAGCCGAGCGGGCTGGCGCGGTTGAACGGTGTGCCCAGCAGGGCGTCGAGAGTCAGCACCGCGAACGTGATGCCCGCGACCAGTGCGGGGCCCGCCCAGACGGGTCGTCGGGGCGCGCGCGCCCCGAGGCCGGCGACCACGACGGTCGAGCCGATCGACATGGCGACGGCCGCGAGCATCGGGTTCTCGAACCGCCACCACGAGGTCATCGACGAGACGAACGCCGCGGCGGGCAAGGACGCGAGGACCAGCGCGGCACCCTCGGCGACCCGGCGCCCGATCCGCCAGCCTCGTGAGTCCTTGCGGCGGGCGACGGGCGCCAGCAGCAGGCAGCCGGCCGCGAGGACCAGGCCCGCGTACCCCGCGTAGTCGACGAAGTACGGGTAGATCTGGCGCCGGACCTGGTCGCGTGAGGTCAGGTCGGCCAGGGCGTCGGCGGCGGACGCCGCGTCGAGGGGCCGGGGCGAGCCGTAGGTCATGACCGACGTGTCGATCCCTGCCGGGACCTCGACCCCCAGGGCGCCCAGGATCGTCGGAGGCACGTCGAGCAGGCGGACGATCCCGTCGGAGCGCGTCGCCGAGCTCGTGAGGAACCGGGGCTGGTCCGAGTCGATCGAGGTCGAGGACCGGACCATGGTCACGCCCAGCGCAGGACGGGCGCCCGGGTTGTTGACCACGTCGACCACGAGGACCGTCGCCGAGTCCGGCACGGCGTCCAGGACCCGGCCGACCGTCGCGTCGACGTCGGCGACGAGCGCGGGCCGCTCGGTGCGGTAGCGGGCCGAGCGCTCGGCCGCCGTCTCGCCCGGGATCGTCGCCAGCGCTGCCGGGGTCGCGTCTCCCGCGTCGATCACGGTCAGCGCGCAGCCGAACGTGTCGTTGACCGGGGCCAGGGCCGCGGGCAGGTCCTGGTAGCGCGCGACCGTCCCGTCGCTGTCCGCGAGGGCGAGCGCCGCGCGCGGCCCGACGGCCGTCGCGCAGATGCCCGCGTCCGAGATCGCCTGGCCCAGGGTGCCGAGCTCGACGGTCCGGGACTGAGCGTCCACCATGTCCTGCCACCCCTGGACCTGGACCGACGTCGCGGGGGTCGCGACGCGCGACGAGGCGACCGTGTCGACGGGCTCGTCCGACGAGGCCGTCGTCCCGTCCGTCGCGACCGTGGTGACGGGGGCGCACGACGTCGTGCCGTCGTCGAGCAGGAGGGGCTCGTGGCGCACGTACTGCCCCGCCGAGAGCGCGAGCCACCCCGACGCGGGGCACCGGCTCGCGGCCCCCGTGGGGAGCGAGTCGCCCGCGGCGCCCGCCCCCTCGGTGAGGAGGGTGCGGAGCTCGGGGGCCGTCCCGGACGCGACGTCGGGCCAGCGGAGCCCCGAGGTGCCGATCACGACGAGGCTCTCGCCCTCGGGTGCGACGGGCGCACCCGTCCCGCGACGGACCTCGTCGCCCGCGACGGCCGCGCCGCTCGTCGGCACGACGGCCGCGGCGAGCAGCAGCGAGAGGAGCAGGCCGCCGCCCACCGCGAGGATCGTGGTGGGCATGCGGCGGATCGTGCCCGAGTCGGTCGAGAGCCCCGCGATGCGCGGCGCGCGGGGCTTTCGTGCGGTCGGTGACGCTGACGGGACGGGGGCGTCCGCGGGGACGGCTGTGGGGACCGCCGCCGCGACCGTGACCGACGACTCCGAGAGGAACGAGGCCACGACGGTCGCGATCGCCACGACGACGAACATGACCGCGATGATGACGCCCGAGTCGTTGAGGACCGAACCGATCCCGGCCGCGACCACGAGCGAGATCACGAGGGACCGGAGCTGGGGCCACGCGCGGTAGGCGGCGGCGACCTCGGGCAGGCGGCAGACGTCGGGGCGCAGGGCCGCGAAGGCCGTGGCCACGACGGCCACGGTCGCCAGGACGCCGGGCACGCTCGCGACCGTCGCCCACGCCCCCGCGGCCTTGGTCGCGATCATGCTGAGCGCGTCCCCGTCGAGGAACCGCTGGACGAACCCGCCCAGGTGCGAGCTGGTCCCCGGGATCGCCCAGTCGACGACCGACACGACCACGACCACGCCGATCGTCGCGGCCGCGACCGCGAGGATCCGCCGCACGGTGATGCGCACCTGGGCGACCAGCAGGGCGAGGATCGCGAACGCGGGGATCAGGGCGAGGATCCCGCCGAAGTCGGCACCGAACGCGGGCCAGCCGTCGACGACCGTCGTCACGACCCCGACGCCGACGACGACCGCGAGGCTCGCCCGCCGCCTGCCGTGCGCCGCGAGCTGGGACGCGATGCTCCCGGCGAGCAGGAGGGCGGCGGCGCCGTAGACCGCGAACGTCATGTTGTTGAAGCCGTAGAAGCGCGCCCCGAGCACGGGGGCCGGGCCCAGGAGCGAACCCTGCTGGAGCGTCGTCCCGGTCAGGCCGTCGACCGTCAGGACGAGCCAGGTGACTCCCGAGACCGCAGCGGCCAGGCGCCAGGGGCTGCGAGGCAGGACCCGGCTCACGAACCACGCGACGAGGGCGACCACGACGGTCGCCACGCTGACCGAGAGGATGAGCGCGAACGTCGGCGCGGGGGAGACCCACCACCGGGCGAGCGTGCTGAGCGACGACGCCGCAGGGGCGGAGGCGACCAGGAGCAGGACCGCCGACAGGACCCGGCGGCCTCGGGGGCTCGGGGGGAGCGGCGCCGTCGGGCCGGAAGGGGACGCTGTCGCGCGCCGCTCCGCCGCGCGACGTGACCACAGCGTGGCCCCGACCGCGATCACGAGCGCACCGATGAGCAGGCCCACGAACGCCGGCATGAGGTTCGGGGCGGTGTCCGACAGGACACCGAGGTATCGACGGTTCTCGACCGTCCGCGAGATGCTCATGCGACGGTCGTCGCCCGACTCGAGCGGGGCGCCCCCCTCGAACGCGGCGGTGCTGATCCCGGCGTCGGCCGCGAGCGTCGCGGTGAGGTCCGTGAGCTGGACGAGACCCTTGAAGCGCGTCGACTCCGACTGGAGCCAGCCGTGCGCCGAGCCCGAGGCCGTCCAGTCCACGACGACCTGCAGACCAGGCTTGGCGCCCGGGGTGTCGGCGATCCCCGCCACGAGGACACGTGAGTCGCGCGGCAGGTCGGAGGTCAGGCGCTCGAGGACCTGGTCGAGCTCGCGCAGGGCCTCGGCCCGCTCGGGCGACGACTCGGGCAGCTCGCCCTGGTCGATCACGACCGTGTCGCACGCCGCGAGCTCCTCTTGCGAGAGGGCGTCGAGCGTCGGGACGTAGCGCGAGACCGCGCCGGTCGAGTCCGCGAGCGTGATCGCACCGCCCGGGCCGACAGCGGTGCTGCACACGCCCGCCGCCGCGAGCTCGGTGCCGAGCGCGCCCGGCCCGCGGGGCACCACGGCGCCCGTCTCGGGATCGACCGTGGTGTCGGCCGGCTCCTCGACCAGGTCCTCGGGACCGGTCGTGAGCGTGGACCAGCCCGGCACCGACGACGAGCTCACGCCCGTCCCCGCGTCGATCGTGGGCAGGGGCTCGCAGTCGACCGTGGACGTGACCTCGGCCGGGTCCGCCGGGTCGTCCGTGGGCACCGGCTCGACGACCGGGGGAGCGCTCGACTCGCGCTGCCCCGCGGACAGCGTGAGCCACGCGTCGAGCGAGCACGTGACCGGGCCGGCGCCCGTGCGGACGTTGATCGACCCGACCGAGCTCGACCCGATCATGCTCCACAGGTGCGGCACGGTCGTCGGGTTGACGTCCGTCCAGCGCAGCCCGGCGACACCGACCAGGACGGTCGGGCCCTCGGGCGAGGAGTCGGTGGTGGTCTCGGTGGTGGTCGTCGAGGTGCTCGCGGGGGCGGCCGCGGCGGGCAGCGCCGGGCCGACGAGCGCGCCGATCGCGAGGAGCAGCGCGGCGAACCCCCGACGACTGGTGCGACGAGGGGTCTGTGCGGGGGCCGGATTCGTCACCGGTCCAGCCTACGGGGGGTCACGTCGGCGGCCCGTCGACCGGGCTGCGCGGCCACAGATCCTCCACGAGGTCGGCGCAGCAGGGACGGAAGTGGCTCAGGTGGTCGGGCGGTCCGGCTCGTCGCCGTCGGGACCGTCCGGGGCCGCGCCGGTGCTCGCCTCGACCGCCAGCGCTCTCGTGGAGGCCGCCGATGCCTCCTCCGGAGCCTTGGCCCTCGCCGGTGCCGGCTCGGCGGGCGGCGCCCCCGACGTGTCGCCCGACAGGTAGCGCAACCAGCCCGAGTCAGGGTCCCCCTCGATGATCAGCGCCCGGGTGAGGAGCGTGAGCGGGATCGCGAGGATCGCGCCGAGCGGGCCGATCACGAGGGTCCAGAAGACGACCGAGAAGAAGCTCAGCGTGAGGCTCAGGTTCACGGCGTCGGCCACGAACTTGGGCTGCACGAGCACCTGCAGGACCACGTTGACCACGCAGTAGACCGCGACCACCCCGAGCGCGAGCGGCCAGCCGCCCACGACGAGCGCCATGACCGTGGGAGGGACCACGCCGAGCACGAACCCGATGTTCGGGATGAAGTTGGTGACGAACGCGAGGATGGCCCAGACCGCGGGCGCGGGGACCCCCATCCACCACAGGGCCACGCCGTCGATCACGGCCACGACCGCACCGAACGAGGCGTTGACGACGAAGTAGCGACGCACCCCGGAGTTGTACGCCGTGATCCGGGCGAGCGTCGCGGGGCGCGTCACCCCGAAGCGGGCGCCCGCGTCCTGGTAGCGCCCGGCGTCCGCGGCCATGAAGATCACGTACGCGAGCACGAAGAAGAAGGCGGTGAGCACGGTCATGGCCGTACCGCCCACCGTGGCCGCGAGGCCCGCGATGGTGCTCGGGTCGAGCCACGACGACACCGCGTCCGCGACCTGCCCCTCGACGCCGAACGACTCGAGCCACGCCGTGACCTGGTCGACGGTCTTGGCGAGGTCGTCGAGGTACTGGCTCACGAGGTTCGCGAACTGGACCCCGGCGAACGCGAGGAGCGCGGCGAGCGCTCCGAGGATCAGGTAGGCGACGACGATCATCCCGGTCGTCGCGGCCCATCGTGGCCAGCCGCGGCGCTCGAGCGGACCGCGGACCGGCTGCACGATGATCACGACGACGGCCGCGAGAGCGAGCGGTCCGAACAGCCCGCGCGCGAAGTACACCCCCGCGAGGACGATCACGGCAGCGGCCAGGCTGATCAGGGTCCGGGTCGACGGCGCCAGGCCACGGTGCGGAGAAGCGTCCTGCGGTGCGGTCATCTAGGGGGTGCTCCTCGGTGGTGAAGTTCGGGCGTCAGGTCGAATGATGCCTGCCGGTCAGGCCGTGCGCACGACCAGCCCGCCCGGCTCGACCCAGGCCTCGAGCTCGACGGCACGGCCCAGGAGGTCACCGTCGACCTGCGCCTGCTCGCCGCCCTCGACCCGGACGCGCACGCGCTTGGCGCGCGCGTGGTCGATCCGGCCGATCTTCGCGGGCAGGTCGTTGGTCACGCCGAACCCCTGCATGACGACGTCGCCGAAGAGCTGGGCCCAGCCCACGACCCCGCCCCGGGTGTCGATCGCGGCGATGTCGAGGATGCCGTCGTCGAGCACCGCGTCGGGCAGCAGCGTGATGCCGCCGGGCAGCTTGCCGCAGTTGCCGACCATGAGGGTGCGCAGCTTGGCCTGGACGGGCGGCGCGTCGTCGAGCTGGATCTGGGCGCGCAGGCGCCGGCCGTGCAGGTGCCGGATCCCCGCGACGAAGTACGCGACCCAGCCCACCTTGGCCTTGAGGGTCGCGTCGGCGTCCGCGACCATCGCGGCGTCGAACCCGAGCCCCGCGATCACGAGGAAGATGTGCGCGGTCTCGGTGTCCCGGGCCGCGAGCGTGCCCTCGGGCTGCTCGACCGAGGCGGCCGAGATGTCCTCGGGGTCAGAGCCGGCGGCCGTGCCGGCGTCCTCGTCTCCCGTGGCGTCCGCACCTGCCGCGTCCGCGCCCGTGGCGCCGGTCCGCGCGGGGCCGCGCGCGCCGCCGTCGGGCTCCGCGTACTCCAGGACGCGCGCCCAGCCGACGTCGATCACGCGGTCCGCGCCCGCGACGACGATGCGCAGCGCCTCGTCCGGGTCGGTGATGGGCAGGTCGAGGTTGCGCGCGAGCAGGTTGCCCGTGCCGATGGGGATGAGGCCCATGGGTGTGCCCGTGCCGACCATGGCCTCGGCGACGGCCCGGACGGTCCCGTCGCCGCCGACCGCCACCACGATGTCGGCGCCGCGCGCGAGGGCCTCGCGGGTCTGTCCCACACCCGGGTCCTCGATCGTGGTCTCGAACCACAGCGGGTCGGGGAGGTCGGCCTCGGCGCACACCTGGCGGACCGTGCGCTCGAGGTTCGCGGCCGCGGGCTTGGACGGGTTGGCGACGAACGCGATGAGCTGGCCGGTGTCGTCGGAGGGTGCGTCGGCGGGGACGACGGGAGGGTCGAGGCGTCGTCGGCGTCGCTGCTGCGACCAGACGGTCATCGCGACCGTGAGCGCGACGGCGGAGATGGCGACCGCCGCGACTCCCAACCACATTTCCCAACCCATGTCGGACACGGTAGCGCTCGGGATGCCGGGGGCGACGGTCGTGCCCGCCGAAGGTGACGTACCCGACCGTCGCGGCCCGTCCGGCTCAGCGCTCGCCCGATCCCCGTTCCCACGCGGCCCACAGCCGCGCGTACTGCCCGCCGGCCGCGCGCAGGTCGTCGTGCGTCCCCGACTCGACGACCCGCCCGGCATCCATGACGACGACCCGGTCGGCTGCCGCGGCCTGGCTCAGCCGGTGCGCGATCACGACCGCGGTCCGCCCCGCCAGCGCGGCCCGGGCCGCCCGGTCGAGCGTCGCGGCGCCGTCGGTCCCGACCTCGGCCGTGGCCTCGTCGAGCACCACGACCGCGGGGTCCAGGAGCAGTATCCGAGCGAGCGCGAGCTGCTGCGCGCGGTCCGGCGAGAGGTCGAGGCCGCCCGCACCCACCGCGGTCGCGAGGCCCTCGGGCAGGTCGGCGACCCAGCGCGCCTCGACCGCGTCGAGGGCCGCGTGCAGCTCGGCGTCGCTCGCGCGGGGCGCGGCGAGCCGCAGGTCCTCGGCGAGGGTCCCGCTGAAGACGTGGACCTCCTGGCTCACCATGGCCGCGTCCGGCCGGGGGGCGGGCAGCCCCTCGTCGGCGGCGGCCCGACGGCGTCGCCCCGGCGTCGCGCCCAGGACCTGCACGGCGCCGCGCGTCGGGCGGTGGATGCCCATCGCGAGCTTCGCGACCGACGTCTTGCCGGCCCCGGACGCCCCGACGAGCGCGACGTGCTCGCCCTCCGCGACCTCGAGGTCGACGCCCGTGAGGACGTCGCGCCCGGGGGAGTAGGCGAAGGTCACGTCCCGGAGCACGACGGCGGAGCGTGGCCCCGGCACGTCGGCGGCGCTCGCGGGACGGTCGCCCTGGGCGGAGAGCTGATCGGCCGGGTCGGAGGGTCCGCCCCCCTCGACCGGCCACGTGGTCGCGGTCGTCACGCCCACGAGCCGTGCGAGCCCGGCCCCCGCCTTCTGGATCTCGTCGAACTCGCCCAGGACCATCCCGATGGGCCCGAACAGCCGGTGGAAGTACAGCGCCGCGGCCGTCGCGGCGCCCACGGTCACGGCGTTCCCCGAGACGAGCCAGAACCCGACCGCGAGCACGGCCCCGAGCCCGATGAGCTCGGCGATGTTGAGCCGGTTGTAGAACCGGGTGAGGAGCGCGATCCCGGTCAGCGACAGGTCGATGGCCCGGATCGAGGACTGCGCCACGAGGTCCTCGTGCCGCTCGCCGTGCCCCAGGGTCGTGACGGTCGTGGCCCCCGCGACCGTCTCGATGACCTGCTCGGTGCGCTGGGCCTCGGCGACCCGGACCTCGCGGTAGACGGGTCCCGAGCGGCGCAGGAACCAGCGCAGCGACACGACCTGCAGGGGAGCGGCGGCCACCGCGGCGAGCGCGAAGCGCCAGTCGAGGGCCCCGAGCCCCACGAGCGTCAGGGCGATCGTGAACACGGCGGACGTGACGGCGGGCAGGACGCCCGAGATCGCCTCGCTCACGGCGTCGACGTCCCCCGAGACGCGCGCGACGACGTCGCCGACGCCTGCCCGCTCGACCTGCTCGAGCGGCAGGTCGAGCGCGCTCGCGAGGACGTCCTCGCGCAGGTCGGCGAGCGCGCCCTCGCAGATCCGGGCGAGCAGGGTCTGTCCCAGGTAGCCGAGCACCGCGCTCAGCACACCTGCTCCGAGGAGCAGCAGGCCGAACCGCACGAGCTCCGACGTCCGGCCGCCCTCGACGACGACGTTGACCATGACCCCGAGCAGGGCCGGAGTGGCGAGGCCCGCGACCGAGCCGGCCAGCAGCACCGCGACGGTCCCGGCGAAGAGCCACCGGCGCCTCGTGAGCATGCGCCACAGCGCGGCGTTGGTCGCGGCGGTCGTGGCGACGGGCAGGATGGTCCGCGCCGGGACGGCGGGGGCCGTGGGAACGACCGGCCCGTCGGAGGCGGCGGTCACGACGTCGGCGCTCACGAGGCGACCAGCTCGCGGTCGGTGCCGGCAGGGGTCGCCACGACCGCGACCGCCGTGACGACCTCGTCGCACACGGCCAGGAGCGTCGGGCTCGAGGTCACGAGCACGAGCGCGCGCTCCGGGAAGCCGCGCAGCGCGGCGGCGATCCTGGCCTCGGTCACGGTGTCGACCGCGGTCGTGGGGTCGTGCAGGACGAGCACGGGTTCGGGCCGGTGCAGCGCACGCCCCAGGACCAGACGTTGGCGCTGCCCGCCGGACAGGTGCTGGCCGCGGCCGACCAGCGGCGTGTCGAGCCCCTCGGCGAGGTGCCCGAGCACCTCGCCGGTCCCCGAGGCGTCGATCGCCCGGTCGTCGAGCGGCCCGTCGGCCGCGAGGTTCTCGCGCACGCTCGTGCTGAACAACGACGCGTCGTGCCGGGCCGCGAACACGAGCGCACGCCCGGCCGAGGGATCGAGGGTGGCGAGGTCGGTACCGTTCACGGCGACGGCTCCGGGCGGGGCGGGGGCGCGGCACCCGAGGACGTCGACGAGCCGGGCCGCGTCGCCGCCGTCGGGCACGACGACTCCCACGACCTGGCCCGCCCGGGCCGTGACGCGAGGCACGACGGACCCGCCGAAGACGCCCGCGATCGTCACGGTCGCGGCCCCGCCGTCGCGGGTGCCCGCGTGCGCGGCGCTCGCCGCCCCGTCCACCGGGCTGTGGACGGTCGGTTCGCCGAGCAGGAGCAGCAGACGCCGCGCCGAGGCGCGCTTCTGCGCGAGCTCGACCCCCAGGAAGCCCGTCCGGGACATGGGTTCCTGGACGAACTGCGCGAGGCCCACGACCGCGACGAGCTCACCCACGGTGATCTGCCCGGCGAGCGCCATGCGGCCCGCGAAGAACGCGACCGCCGCGAGGAAGACGACCGAGAGCACGGTGCTCACGGCCTGGTACGCGGCCCGGGAGCGCACCGCGCGCAGCGCGGCCGCGAGGGAGTCGCGGCTCGCGCGCCGGTAGCGGTCGGCCGCGGCCTCCTCGGCACCCAGGCCCTTGAGGACGCGCAGGCCCGTGACGAGGTCGGTCGCGAGCCCCCCGGCGCGCGCCGCGGTCTCCTGCTCGGTCTCGCTGCGGGCCTCGAGCGGCACCGAGAGCCGGTGCATCACGAGCAGCATCACGGGCGTCGCGACGAGGACCGCGATCCCGAGCGGCACCGAGACGAGCAGGAGGCTCACGGCGGTCGTGCCGATCGCGGCGAGTGCGCCGAGCTGACCCGTGACGAGCCACGAGATCCCTGCGACGCGGTTGGTGTCGGAGGACGCGATGGTCAGGGTCTCGCCCGCGGCGCGCTGCCGCGCCATGCCGAGCGGGTCCAGCACGCGCGCGACCGTGAGCTGGCGCAGGTCGTGCGCCGCGAACGAGAAGGCGCGCACGGTCGAGCGCATGCCGATCCGCCACGCCATGGTCAGGACGACGAAGACCGCGGCGAGCACACCGAGCCACAGGCCGAGCGCGGAGCCGTCTCGCGGCACGATCGCGCGGTCCACGACCACGCCGATCAGCACGGGCACGAGGGCCTCGGCGACCTGGTGGACCATGAAGCCGCCCGCGCCCAGGGTCAGCAGGAGCCAGCGCCGGTTGCCGGCGAGCACGAGGCGGAAGACTCCGCCGACGGTCGTCGGCACGGCGACGCCGGTCCCGCGGGCGGGGCGTGGTCGCCGGTCCGGGCGTGCAGGACGGCGGAGACGGGGAGGCATGCTTGCTAAGGTAATGCTTACCTTCCTGAGCCGATGTGGGATAGCCTGCCGGATCATGTCGCTCATCGGCCAGGCGCCTCCCTCCGTCCCGTTCGTCGCGATCGCCATGCCCGACGGCGCCCGCCCCGCTGACGCCCAGCGTGCGCAGCAGCACGCCGAGGACGCCGCGATCGTGGCCGCGGCCCGCGAGGTCCGGTCGGTCTCGACGTCCCACTTCCCGCCCAGCACCCCGGGCCTGTGGCCCGTGCACGTGCACGCGTTCCACGAGCTGCTGTGGGGCACGCAGGGCGTGCTCACGGTCGAGACCGAGCACGGCTTCTTCGCGGTCCCGCCGACGATCGGGCTGTGGATCCCGGCGGGCGTCGCGCACGCGGTCCAGACCGCGGGCGGCACGGGGTTCTACTGCACCTACGTCGACGCGGACCTGTCGGCGCCGTCGGCCGAGCGGGCCTCCAGTCAGCCGGACGGGCGACCCGGCGAACGGCCCGGCCCGCCCGGCGCTGCCGCCTCCGCGGAGGACACGTTCGTCGCGGTCCTCGACCGCGCGCACCGCACCACGGCGGTCTCGGTCCCTCCGGCGGCGCGCGAGCTCATGGTCCATCTGTTCAGGCACGGCATGGACCCCGCGGCCCGACGGCGCAGCGAGCGTGTCGTCGTCGACCTCCTGTCTCCCGTGGACGTCACGCCCATGGTGCTGCCCATGCCCTCGGACGCGCGCCTCGAGTCGGTCGCCCGACGGCTGCTCGACGACCCGGCAGACACGCGCTCGCTCGAGGCGTGGGCGCGCGAGGTGTCGGTGAGCGTGCGCAACTTCTCGCGGCTGTTCCATCGCGAGACGGGCATGACGTTCGCGCAGTGGCGCATCCACGCGCGGGTCCGGGTCGCGATCGGCCTGCTCGCGGGCGGAATGCCCGTGGGGACCGTGAGCCGCCGGGTGGGGTACCGGACGCCGAGCGCGTTCGTGCAGTCCTTCCGGCGGGTCCTCGGCCACACCCCGGGCTGGTACGTCGCGTCGGTCAAGGCCGATGCGGAACATCCCCTGGCCTCTGGCAGCGACGATCGGCCAGCTTCTGTGCTCCCGACGTGGTTAGGGTAGGGATACCTAACTGCCTCTGACGGGGATCGTCGTGTCGCCGTCGTCCGACCGGGAGACCTCGTGACCCTCGTCCTGACCGCCCGCCCCGACACCCCTGCGGACGCTTCGTCCATCCCGGTCGGCGACGACCGGTGGCAACGGGTCGTCGCGGCGATCACGCGCCGCGACTTCCTGATCGGCGCCGGGACGCTCACGGTCGCGGGGCTCCTCGCCGCGTGCGGCGACGGGTCGGGCCAGGCGGCGGGAACCCCTGCCGGCGGCGAGACCATGCCGTTCGAGCACGACGGCTACCGCACGGACCTGCCCCTGCACCCCGAGCGCGTCGTCGTCCTGGAGGCCCGGGCCGGGCTCGAGTTCGCGATCCTCGCCGGGCTGCCGATCGTGGCGACCGAGTGGTCCGACGAGAGCCACCTCATGGCGCACCTGCCGCAGGGCGTCGAGCACCTGGGCGGCTCCAACATCGAGCCCAACGCCGAGTCGATCCTGTCCCACTCGCCCGACATGCTCGTGGTCGGTGCGGGGTGGTGGACGTACTACCAGGAGAACGAGCTGCTGGCCGAGGGCATCGCTCCCGTCCTGGTCGTGGGTGACGACGACCCTGACTGGAAGGCCTCGCTGCGGCGCCAGCTCGCCGCGTTCGGCCGCGAGCAGCAGGCGACCGAGGCGATCGACGCCTACGACGCCACGGTCGCGGACGTCGCCGCCGAGATCGCCCCGCTCGTGACCGGCCGCAAGGTCGTCATCGCGGGAGCCGACGAGGAGGGCTTCTGGATCCAGGAGCCCGACAGCTACTGCTCGGGCATCGCCCGCGACGTCGGCATGGACCTCGTGCTCCCGGCCGCCGGGCAGAGCAACGGCTCGGTCCAGCGCTTCTCGTTCGAGAACCTCGACGTCTTCCGCGGCGCCGACCTGATCATCCTCCAGAACCCCGACGACCCCGCGGCGTCCAACCCCGCGTGGCTGGCCGTGCCCGCCGTCCAGGCGGGGCGCGTGGCCGAGCTCCGCTACGACCGCAACTTCGGGCTCGCCCTGACGGCCCAGGTCTTCGCCGAGGACCTGCGCGAGGCCGCGCACCTGCTCTGACCCGGGGCCGCGGGCGCCCAGCGCCACGACCCTGCTGCCCCACGGCCGATCGACGCCCGCGACCGCGGGCTCCCACGACGGCTCCGTCCCACGCCGCGACCTCGCGGCCACCCGAACCAGGAAGTCCCATGACCACACGCACCACCCGCCGGTCCACCCTGCTCGCGACCGCCTCGGCCGCCACGCTCGCCCTGCTCCTGGGCGCGTGCGCGTCGGGCACCGACGCCGGGGACGGCGGCGGCACGAGCGGCGCCGACACGAAGGAGGCCGGCACCCGCACGGTCCAGAGCGCGTTCGGCGAGACCACGATCCCGGCAGACCCGCAGGCCGCGCTCGGTGTGTACACGACCGACCTCGACATGCTCATCACGCTGGGCATCCCGCTCGCCGGGTCGCAGCCCATCCGCTCGCAGGGGTACACGACCTTCCCGTCGTTCTTCGACCAGGAGGCGCTCGAGGGCATCAAGACGTTCGAGAACTTCCCCGAGTACAACTACGAGGAGATCCTCGCCGCCCAGCCCGACGTGATCCTCAACGGCCTGGGCTACGACGACGAGCTCGTGACCAAGCTTCCCGACATCGCCCCGACGTACAGCTTCAACGGGTTCGACGGCCGTGACTGGCGCGAGAGCTTCGCCGAGGTCGCGGAGGCGTTCGACAAGGTCGAGGAGCACGACGCCTGGACCGCGAAGTACCAGGCCAAGGTCGACGACGTGAAGGCCCGCCTCGCGGAGGCCGGCATCGACCCGGTCGTCGCGCCGGTCGGCTACGGCGACGGCGAGATCATCGTGTCCTGCTACGGCACGCCCTGCCTGGTCTTCAACGACCTGGGTCTGAAGATCTCGCCGCTCGTCGAGCCCGAGGAGGGCACCACGCTCGGCACCGAGCAGCTCGAGCAGCTCGCGGGCATCGACTGGGCCTTCACCTCGACCGCGCCGGACGAGAAGACGGGCGAGCTCGACGACCCGTTCGCCGAGCTCGCGGGCAACGGTCTGTGGGCCGCCCTGCCGTTCGTCACGAACCAGCACGTCGCGGTCCACGACCTCGAGATGGTCTACGGGTCGCCCAGCGGCCAGTACGCGTTCCTCGAGGTCGTCGAGAAGGCGCTGCTGCCGTGATGCGCATCCACCGGGCCGAGGTCGTGGCGGTCGAGCGCCTGACCCCCGGCATGATCCGGGTCACGCTGGGTGGCGAGGGCCTCGCCGACTTCGAGTCGACGGGCGTGGGAGACGAGTACCTGCGCGTCTTCCTGCCCACCCCGGGCGAGACCGAGCCCGTCCTGCCCTTCGCGACCGAGACGTCGTGGGACTACCCCGAGGGCGTCGAGCCCTCACCCATGCGGACCTACACGGTCCGGGCCGTGCCCGAGCCCGGCCAGGTCGTGATCGACTTCGTCGTGCACGAGGGCGGGGTCGCCGCGACCTGGGCCCGGCAGGCGAGGCCGGGCGACGTCGTCGGGCTCAACACGCCCCACGGGCTGTACGACCCGCCCGCGGACCTCGCGTGGCAGATCCTCCTCGCGGACGCGACGGGCCTGCCCGCGGTCGGGCGCCTGATCGAGCAGGCCCCGGCGGGCGTGCGCACGCGCGTGGTCGTCGAGGTGCCCGACGCGGGCCACCGCCAGTCCTTCCCCGTGAACCCCGACGTCGAGATCGCGTGGGTCTACGGCGGCAACGGCCACGGGCCGTGCCGGCTCGAGGAGATCCTGCGGAGCATCGAGCTGCCCGACGGCGTCGGGTACGTCTGGTTCGCAGGGGAGACCAAGGTGCTGCGTGCCGTCCGCAAGTACCTGCGCCACGAGCGCGGGCTGCCCGTCACGGCCTACAAGACCATCGGGTACTGGACCGCGAAGGCCGAGGAGTGGGAGGAGCGCTGGGAGAACCTCGACCCGAGCGTCAAGGCGTGGATCGACTCCCTGTGGGCCGACGAGGAGCGCGACGAGGAAGAGATCACCGACGCGTACTTCGACAAGCTCGAGTCGTTGGGGCTGTGAGATGACGACGACCGAACGTGCCCCCGCGGGGGCGGCCCCGAGCGGCGCGTCGCACGACGCGACCGCCGGGGGTGGTCCGGCCGCCCCCGCGCAGGCCCCGACCGCGGACAGGGCGCCCGGTCTCGCCGCGACCAACGCCTCGCGGACCGCGTGGCTGCTCGTCGCCGTCGGCGTCCTGGTCCTGATGCTCTTCGTGAGCCTCGCCGTGGGCTCCAAGACGATCCCGCTGGCCTCGGTGTGGTCGGCGCTCGTCGGAGCCCCCGGCGCCGACCCGAACGACGTGGTCATCCTGCGCGACCTGCGCTTGCCCCGCACGGCCCTCGGCCTCCTGGTCGGGGTCGCGCTCGGCCTCTCGGGCGCGCTCATCCAGGCCCTGACCCGCAACCCGCTCGCCGACCCCGGCATCCTGGGCGTCAACGCGGGCGCGGGCTTCGCGGTCGTGATCGGGGTCGCGACGTTCGGCGTCGTCAACATCCAGCAGTACATCTGGTTCGCGTTCCTGGGGGCGATCGTCACGACGGTCGTCGTGTACCTCATCGGCTCGCTCGGGCGCGGGGGCGCGACGCCCGTCCGGCTCACGCTCGCCGGCATCTCGATCGGGGCGGTGCTGGGCGGGATCTCGTCGGGTATCACGCTGCTCAACCCGCAGGTGTTCGACAAGATGCGCTACTGGGGGGCGGGCACCCTCAGCAACCGCTCGTGGGAGATGGTCGGGACGGTCACGCCGTTCATCCTCGTGGGCGTCGTGCTCGCGGTCGTCGCGGCGCGCCCGCTCAACGCGGTCGCGCTGGGCGACGACCTGGCCCGGTCGCTCGGCGCCCACATCAACCGGACCCGCACGATCGTCGTGATCGCCGTGACGCTCCTGTGCGGCGCCGCGACGGCGGCCGCGGGCCCCATCGGGTTCGTGGGGCTCATGGTCCCGCACGTCGCACGCTGGATCGTCGGCCCGGACCAGCGGTGGATCCTGTCCTACACGCTCGTCCTGTCGCCCGTCCTTCTCCTGGTGTCCGACGTCGCAGCGCGCCTGGTCCTGCGGCCCGCCGAGCTGCAGGTCGGCATCGTCACGGCGTTCGTCGGCGCCCCGGTCCTCATCTGGCTCGTGCGACGCAGGCAGGTGAGCGGGCTGTGACGGCTCCTGTGCAGACCCCGGCCCCGGTCACCGACCGCGCTCAGGCCGAACGGCTCGACTTCGGTCGGCCGACCCGCGTCCTGCGCTCGCGCCGAGGACGGTTCTCCGCGCGCCTCGACGTGCGCGCCGCCGTCGTGACGCTCGTGCTGGTGCTGCTCGCCGCGGCGGTCGGCGTCGTGGCGCTCGGCGTGGGCGACTACGCCGTGGCGGTCCCCGACGTGCTGCGCGCCCTGACGGGCGAGGCCTCGGACGTGGTCCGCATGGTCGTCGTCGAGTGGCGGCTGCCACGCGTCCTGCTCGCGATCCTGCTGGGCGGCGCCCTGGGGATGAGCGGCGCGATCTTCCAGTCGCTGACCCGCAACCCCCTCGGCAGCCCCGACATCATCGGGTTCAACACGGGCGCCTACACCGGTGCGCTCGTCGTGATCCTGGTCCTCGGCGGCTCGTACGGCGCGGTCGCGGCCGGGGCCATGATCGGCGGGCTCGCGACCGCGGGCATCGTCTACCTGCTCGCGTACAAGAACGGCGTGCAGGGCTTCCGGCTCATCATCGTGGGCATTGCGATCAGCGCGATGCTCGCCTCGGTCAACACGTGGCTCATCCTCAAGGCCGAGCTCTCGCGCGCCATGGCCGCCGCGACCTGGGGAGCGGGCAGCCTCAACGGGCTGTCGTGGACCCAGGTCCTGCCGGTCGTGCTGATCCTCGCGATCCTCGTGCCCCCGCTGTTCCTCCTGGGGCGACGCATGAACGTCCTCGAGATGGGCGACGACGCCGCGCAGGCCCTCGGGGTCCGCTCCGAGCGCACGCGGCTCTCGCTCGTCGTCGTGGGGGTCGCGCTGACCGCGCTCGTCACGGCGGCGGCCGGCCCGATCGCGTTCATCTCGCTCGCGGCCCCCCAGCTCGCGCGCCGTCTCACGCGCGGCGCGACCGTCGGCCTCGCGTCCTCGGCCGCCATGGGCGCGGCGCTGCTCGCCGCGAGCGACCTGGTCGCCCAGCGGGCCTTCGCACCCACCCAGCTGCCCGTCGGCGTCGTGACCGTGAGCATCGGCGGCTGCTACCTCGTGTGGCTGCTGGCCCGGGAGGCGAGGCGACAGTGAGCACCTGGACCCGACCCGCGACCCGCGGGCCCGCGACCCGCACGAGCCCGACCGCACCGGCCGCCGACGCACCCCCGACCAGCCCCACCCCTCCCGAGGAGACGGCGATGACCGCCACGACGCACCCGGTGACCACGACCCCGGCCGAGGCCGACGCGCCCGCGGCGAGCCCCGCCGTCGGGCAGGGAGCCGCTCCGCAGGCCGCCCCCGCGGCCCCGGGCGAGCCCCGGCTGCGCGCCGAGGGCCTCAGCATCGGCTACCACGAGCGCATCGTGTCCCAGGGGCTCGACGTCGCGATCCCCGACCGGTCCTTCACCGTGATCGTCGGGCCCAACGCGTGCGGCAAGTCGACGCTGCTGCGCGCGCTGTCGCGGCTGCTCACCCCGAGCGCGGGACAGGTCGTGCTCGACGGCAAGGCCATCACGTCGTACAAGGCCAAGGAGGTCGCGCGCCGGCTCGGGCTCCTGCCCCAGACGTCGATCGCGCCCGACGGCATCACGGTCGCGGACCTCGTGGCGCGCGGCCGCTACCCCCACCAGAAGCTCCTGCGGCAGTGGTCGCGCGGCGACGAGGACGCCGTCGTGCGGGCGCTCGCGGCCACGCAGGTCACGCCGTTGTCGGCACGGCCCGTCGACGAGCTGTCGGGCGGGCAGCGCCAGCGCGTGTGGGTGTCCATGGTGCTCGCGCAGGAGACCGAGCTGTTGCTGCTCGACGAGCCCACGACGTTCCTCGACATCGCCCACCAGATCGAGCTGCTCGAGCTGTTCGGCGACCTCAACCGCGAGGGGCGCACGCTCGTCGCGGTGCTGCACGACCTCAACCACGCCTGCCGCTACGCGACGCACCTGGTCGCGATGAAGGACGGCGCAGTGGTCGCGCAGGGGGCGCCCGGGGAGATCGTGACGGCCGAGCTCGTCGAGGAGGTGTTCGGGCTGCGGTGCACGATCATCGACGACCCGGTCACGGGGACGCCGCTCGTGATCCCGCTGGGCCGCCGGGGGTGAACGGCCTGCCCGCAGGAGGTGCCGTCGGCGGGCCCCGTGCCGCGCCCTCCCGCACGTTGGATACCCTCTAGTGGTGATCGATCTTCGACTTCTGCGCGACAACCCCGACGTCGTCCGCGCCAGCCAGGTGGCTCGCGGCGACGACCCCGCCCTCGTGGACCAGGCGCTCGACGCCGACTCCCGCCGTCGCAGCGCGCTGACGGACTTCGAGCAGATGCGCGCCGAGCAGAAGTCCCTGGGCAAGAAGGTCGCCCAGGCGCAGGGCGAGGAGAAGACCGCCCTGCTCGCGCACACCAAGCAGCTCGCCGAGGGCGTCAAGGCCCGCCAGAAGGACGCCGACGACGCCGAGGCGCAGCTCAAGGACGTCCTCTACAAGATCTCCAACGTGATCGAGGGGGCCCCTCCGGGCGGCGAGGACGACTACGTCGTGCTCCGCGAGGAGGGCACCATCCGCGACTTCGCGGCCGAGGGCTTCACGCCCCGCGACCACCTCGAGCTGGGCGAGGGCCTGCGCGCGATCGACACCGAGCGCGGAGCCAAGGTGTCGGGCGCGCGATTCTACTACCTCACGGGCATCGGGGCGCGCCTCGAGCTCGCGCTGCTCAACGCCGCGATGGACCAGGCGTTCCAGGAGGGCTTCACGCCCGTCATCACGCCCACGCTCGTGCGTCCCGAGATCATGCAGGGCACGGGCTTCCTGGGCGCCCACGCGGACGAGATCTACCGTCTCGAGGCCGACGACCTGTACCTGGTCGGCACGAGCGAGGTCGCGCTCGCGGGCTACCACTCGGGCGAGATCCTCGACCTGTCGGACGGCCCCAAGCGCTACGCGGGCTGGAGCGCGTGCTACCGCCGCGAGGCCGGCTCGTACGGCAAGGACACGCGCGGCATCATCCGCGTGCACCAGTTCCACAAGGTCGAGATGTTCAGCTACATCGACCCGGCGGACGCCGAGGCCGAGCACCAGCGCCTCCTGGGCTGGGAGGAGGCCATGCTGCGCAAGTGCGAGCTGCCGTACCGCGTGATCGACACGGCCGCGGGCGACCTGGGGTCGAGCGCTGCCCGCAAGTTCGACTGCGAGGCCTGGCTGCCCACGCAGGAGCGCTACCTCGAGCTGACGTCGACCTCGAACTGCACCACGTTCCAGGCCCGCCGCCTGGGCGTGCGCGAGCGCGTCGAGGTGGACGGCAAGACGGAGACCCGCACGGTCGCCACGCTCAACGGCACGCTGGGCACGACGCGCTGGATCGTCGCGATCCTCGAGAACCACCAGCAGCCCGACGGCTCGGTCCGCGTCCCGGAGGGCCTGCGGCCCTACCTGGGCGGGCTCGAGGTCCTCGAGCCGGTCGCGCCGTCGGCCTCCTCGGGGGGTTCGTCGAAGGGCTCCTCGAAGGTCACGGAGTGACGGGTCCGCAGGAGGGCTTGGACGTCACCAGCACCACCCGGCCCGACGGCGCGGCGTCCGCAGGCGAGCCATCGCGCCCGGGCGAGGTGGCGCCGTCGGGCACGGACCGTGCTCCTGGTGACGGTGCCGCGGCGCCGCACCCGGGTCGGACCACCGGTCCTGACGCGGCCCCGACCGCGAACCCGGCCCGCCCGGGGGAGGGCCCGCTGCTCGTCGCGCTCGACATCGACGGGACCATCCTGAGCCACGACGACGTCCTGAGCGACGGCGTCGTCGAGGCCGTCGCGGCCGTGCGTGCGGCCGGGCACCACGTGATGCTCTCGTCGGGACGCTCGCTCATCGCGGTCCTGCCCGTCGCCGAGCGCCTCGGCCTCGCCGAGGGGTACATGGTGTGCTCGAACGGTTCCGTGACGGCTCGTTTCGACGACGCGTCGCCCACGGGCTACGTGGTCGACGAGGTCATCACGTTCAACCCCGAGGGCGCGCTGCGGCTCCTGCGCGACGAGCTGCCCGACGCGCTCTTCGCGGTCGAGGACGTGGGCGTCGGCTTCCGCATGAACGACCTCTTCCCGCACGGCGAGCTCGACGGCGTGCACCGGGTCGTGGACTTCGAGGAGCTGTGGTCGGGCGAGGTCACGCGTGTCGTGGTGCGCAGCCCGGGCTCGACGAGCGAGGAGTTCAGCGAGCTCGCGCGGTCGCTCGGGCTGAGCGACGTGACGTACGCGGTCGGCTGGTCGGCGTGGATGGACATCGCGCCGCTGGGCGTGACCAAGGCGAGCGCGCTCGAGCGCGTGCGCGGTCTGCTGGGGGTCGCTCCGGGCGCGACCGTGGCCGTGGGTGACGGCAGCAACGACATCGACATGCTGCGCTGGGCCGGTCGCGGGGTGGCCATGGGCCACGCCGACCCCGAGGTCAAGGAAGCGGCCGACGAGGTCACGGGCAGCATCGACGAGGCCGGTGCGGTCGCGGTGCTGCGGAGCCTGGTCTGAGGGCTCGCGGGCTGTCCGCGAGGTAGAGGCCCGGCGTCGAGGTAGAGGGCCAGAGGCCTCTACCTCGACCCGAACCCTCTACGTCGCGGCGTGGGCCGCGCGCGACCCGGCTCAGACCGCCGTGAGCCGCCGACCCACGTGCCAGGCGCCACGACGGACCGCCCGCTCGAGCGCCCCGCCCCGCACCGCGAAGTCGATCGCGCTGACCGACACCGACACGGCCCCGACCGTCGCGCCGCCCACCTGCACGGGAGCGGCGACGCACGCGAGCCGTGGCATGTACTCCTCGACCTCCACCGCGAGCTGCTGGGCCCGGACCTCGTCGAGCTCCTCGCGGAGCCGGCGGGAGCCGGTCACGCTGCGCCGGGTCACGGCGTCGAGCCCGTGGCCCGCGACGTAGGCATCGAGCTCGGCGGTGCTCATGCCCGCGAGCAGGAGCTTGCCGAACGCGGTCGTGTGCGCGGCCTCGGCGAATCCCACGTGCAGCTCGCGGATGCGGGGCCGGCGCGGGGACTCGCTGATGTGCGCGACCACGATCTGCTCGTCCCGGAACAGCGTGAGGTAGGCGGGGGCGTCGGTCCCCGTGTGGAGGGCGTCGAGGACCTCGACGACCTGCGGCGTCGGCAGGATCTGTCGTCGGAGCGCCGAGCCGAGCACCTCGACCGACCTCCCGAGCGCGTAGGTCGCGTCGGGTCGGCGGACGAGATACCCGTGCGACCGCAGCGTCCCGAGGAGCCGGTAGGCGGTCGCTGACGAGACCTCCAGCGCTGCGCCGACGTCGCGAGCCGTGACGCCCTGGGGCGCGGCACCCACGAGAGCGAGGATCTGCAGCACGCGGTCGGCAGACCGCAGGCCGCCGGCGCCGTCACGGGCAGCGTCCGGCGCCGTGCCGTGCCCGGTGCCGCGGCCCTGCACCGCAGGTCCCGCACCAGCTCCCATGAGGCGGACGTCCGCCTCGTCGACCGGTGCCGGGCCGCCTCGCCGCGCACGCGCACCAGCTCGGGACGGGGAGGCGGCTCGCCGCGACGTTGCGGTCATGGGGCGAGCATAGCGACGCCCGGCGCGGAGGTGCGCGGCGGCGTCGGGCACGCGATTCTCACCTGGTGCGAACCGCCCTTGCTCCGCGCCGACGCCCCGGCGCACGCTGGGGGGACCGGAGGCGCCGACGCCGCCGGACGCTCTCGCGCAGCGCAGCGCGGTGACATGCACGGAGGTGCGGCATGGCTCCCAAGGTGATCCTCCTGACCGGTGACGGCGGCGAGACCCTGGAGGTCTTCTACCCCTACCAGCGGCTGCTGGAGGCAGGCTACGAGGTCGACGTCGCGGCGCCCTCGAAGCGCAAGGTCCAGCTCGTCGTGCACGACTTCGTCGACGGGTTCGACACGTACACCGAGAAGCTCGGCCACACGCTCGCGGCCGACGTCGCGTTCGCCGACGTGGACCCGTCGGAGTACGTCGCGCTCGTGGTGCCGGGCGGTCGCGCCCCGGAGTACATCCGGAACGACCCCGACGCGCAGCGGATCGTCCAGCACTTCTTCGCCGCGGGGGCACCGGTCGCGGCGATCTGCCACGGACCCATGCTGCTCGCGGCGGCGGGGGTGCTCGAGGGGAGGACGTCGTCGGCCTACCCGGAGCTGCGGCTCGACGTCGAGGCGGGCGGCGGGATCTTCGAGGACGGGGCCGGCGTCGTCGACGGCAACCTGGTCACGGGGCGCGCCTGGCCCGACCACCCCGCCTGGATGCGCGAGTTCATGAAGCTGCTCGAGGCCGCCGCGCCCGTGGGGTGAGGCCCTCTCCCCGGCCGCGAGGTGGAGGGGACCCGGCGAGGTAGAGGGGACCCGTCGAGGTAGAGGGCCGGAGCCCTCTACCTCAACGTCGGCCCTCTACCTCGCGGCCCCGGGTCGAGGCGTCAGTCGCGCGCCGTCAGGACGAGCGGTCCGTCCTCGGTGATCGCGACGGTGTGCTCCGAGTGCGCGCCGCGCGAGCCGTCGGCGCTGCGCAGCGTCCAGCCGTCGGGGTCGGTGAAGATCTCGTCGGTCGTCTCGAGGAACCACGGCTCGATCGCGATCACGAGGCCCGGCTTGAGCGGGAACCCGCGGCCCTTGCGGCCGTCGTTGGGCACGTGCGGGTCGCCGTGCATGGTGCGGCCCACGCCGTGCCCGCCGAAGTCGGTGTTGATGCGGTAGCCGGCGCCGTGCCCGACGGCCGCGATCGCGGCCGAGATGTCGCCGATCTTGTTGCCCGGCTGCGCGGCCGCGATGCCCGCGGCGAGCGCGTCCTGCGTCGCCTCGATGAGCTTGCGGTCGGCGGCACCGCGGTCGCCCCCGCGCGGGTTCCCGACGACGAACGACACCGCGCTGTCGGAGACCCAGCCGTCGACCGAGGCCGCGAAGTCGAGGCTCAGCAGGTCGCCGTCCTGGAGGCGGTAGTCGAACGGCAGGCCGTGCAGGACCGCGTCGTTGACCGAGGTGCAGATGACCTTGCCGAACGGGCTCGCCCCGAACGAGGGGTGGTAGTCGATGTAGCACGACTCGGCGCCCCGCTCCTTGATCATCCGGTGGGCCAGGGCGTCGAGCTCGAGGAGGTTGACGCCGACCTTCGCGGCGGCGCCGACCTGCGTGAGGACGTCCGCGACGAAGCGGCCGGCCGGGCGCATCTGCTCGATCTCGCGGGGGGTCCTCAGCTCGATCATGGTGTTCCTCTCGGTGCGTGCTCGGGTGTGCCGGGGCCGATGCGGGGTTCCGCGGGGCTCTCCGACCTGCTCCCAGGGTGTCACGGGAGGGCAGGCGGGGTGCAACTCCCGGGTGACGGCGGCCTGTCGTCGCGCGGTGGTCGTGGGGTGAGGTGCGCCTCGCCCCGGTAGCGGCGGACGACGCCTGCGGGGTGGGCGCATGCCGGGCGCGAATCGCTTCTGGCCCCCGCGCGGGGGAGAATCGCTCCTCGTGGCAGGAATCGACGAGGTAGCGCAGGCGGCCGGGGTCTCGACGGCGACCGTCTCGCGAGCGCTGCGCGGGCTGCCGAACGTCTCGGCGGCGACGCGCGCACGGGTCCGGGCCGTGGCCGAGGAGCTGGGGTACGTGCCGTCGCCGTCGGCGGCCTCGCTCGCGACGGGCCGGACGCGGACGATCGGTGTGATCACCCCGTGGGTCAGCCGGTGGTTCTTCGCCAACGTGATCGAGGGCGCCGAGCGCGCGCTGCGCTCGGTGGGCTACGACGTGCTGCTCTACACGTTCGAGGTGGGCGAGGACCGGCCGCGCCGCAAGGTCGACCCCACGGTGCTGCAGCGGCGGGTCGACGGGACCCTGGTCGTGGGGCTCCCGCTCGACGACGCCGAGGTCCGCTCGCTCGTCGACCTGGGCACCCCGCTCGCGTTCGTCGGCTCCGGCCCCGCGGACCAGGTCACGGTCCGGCTCGACGACGTCCGCACGGGCTCGCTCGCGACCCGGCACCTGATCGACCTGGGGCACCGGGTCGTCGGGCACGTCACCGGTATGCCGGACCTGGTCTCGTCGTGGTCGCCGCCCGTCGAGCGCTCGACGGGCTACGAGCGCGCGCTGGTCGCCGCGGGCCTGGAGGTCTCGGCCGACCTCGTAGCCAACGGGGGGTTCGACGTCGAGGGCGGCCGTACGTCGACCACGGAGCTGCTGCGCCGCCGACCCGACGTCACGGCGATCTTCGCGGCCTCGGACGAGATGGCGATGGGCGCGATCCTCGCGGCTCGTGACCTGGGGCTGGACGTGCCCGGAGACCTGTCGGTCATCGGGGTCGCGGGGCACGACCTGGGTGAGCTGGTCGGGCTCACGACGATCGGGCAGGACGCGTACCAGCAGGGTGCCGACGCCTCGATGCTGCTCATGGAGATGATCAACGGCGCGCCCGTCCCGGAGAGCCTGACGTACCCGACGCACCTGGTCCGACGGACCTCGACCGCTAGCCCTCGCTGACCCCGGTTCCGCCGCGTTCCGGGCTTTCGCAGGTCACGGTTGTGGGAGCGCGACCACTCTGGGCGGTTGCGAGGCGTCATGAGTAACGGAATCGTTACTGAAGTGACCCCTGCTTGTGCTTGCGCAACCGGGATGTAAACGCTTGCATGAGCAGTGGGGCAGTCGCGTCGTGGTCGACGTGACTGCGACACCTGCGGGCCGACCGCGATGTCAGCACCACAACGTTGTGGAGGAAAAGTCATGGCAAGAAGCACCCTGTCCATCAAGCGCCGCGCACTCGCGGCCGTCGCCGGTGGAGCCAGCCTCGCCATCGTGCTCACCGCCTGCAGCAGCAGCGGTGACGGAGGAGACGCCGGAGACACCGAGGCCGCTACCGCGGACTGTGCGGCGTACGAGGAGTACGGCGACCTCTCGGGCAAGACGGTCTCGGTCTACACGACGATCGTCGACACCGAGGCCGAGCAGCAGCAGGAGTCCTACAAGCCGTTCGAGGACTGCACGGGCGCCACCATCAAGTACGAGGGCTCCAAGGAGTTCGAGGCGCAGCTGCCCATCCGCATCCAGTCCGGCAGCGCGCCGGACATCGCCTACATCCCCCAGCCGGGCTTCCTCAAGAGCCTCGTCCAGGACTACCCGGATGCGATCCTCCCCGTCGGGGACGCCGCGTCGGCCAACGTCGACGAGTTCTACACCGAGTCGTGGCGCGACTACGGCACGGTCGACGGGACGCTCTACGCGACCCCGCTCGGCGCCAACGTGAAGTCCTTCGTCTGGTACTCCCCGGCCATGTTCGAGGATGCCGGCTACGAGATCCCGACCACCTGGGACGAGCTCATCGACCTCTCCGACCAGATCGTCGCGGACAACCCGGACGGCGAGATCAAGCCCTGGTGCGCCGGCATCGGCTCGGGCGAGGCCACGGGCTGGCCCGCGACCGACTGGATGGAGGACGTCGTCCTCCGCACGGCCGGACCCGAGGTCTACGACCAGTGGGTCAACCACGAGATCCCGTTCAACGACCCGCAGATCGCCGACGCCCTGGCCACGGTCGGTACGGTGCTCAAGAACGACGAGTACGTCAACGGTGGCATCGGCGACGTCTCGTCGATCGCGACGACCGAGTTCACCGAGGGTGGCCTGCCCATCCTGGACGGCCTCTGCTACATGCACCGCCAGGCGTCGTTCTACCAGGCCAACTGGCCCGAGGGCACCACGGTCGCGGAGGACGGCGACGTCTTCGCGTTCTACTTCCCGGGCAACGACACCGAGGCCAAGCCGGTCCTCGGCGGTGGCGAGTTCGTCGTCTCGTTCGCGGACCGTCCCGAGGTCCAGGCCTTCCAGGCGTTCCTCACGAGCCCCGAGTGGTCGAACGCCAAGGCGACCGCGACCCCGCAGGGTTGGATCAGCGCCAACAAGGAGCTCGACAAGAGCCTCCTGCAGTCCCCGATCGACCAGCTCTCGTACGGTCTGCTGACCGACGACAGCTACGTGTTCCGTTTCGACGGCTCGGACATGATGCCCGCCGCCGTGGGAGCAGGGTCGTTCTGGACCGAGATGACCGAGTGGATCGCGAGCGACAAGTCGGACACCGCCGTGCTCGACGCGATCGAGGCGTCGTGGCCGACGTCCTGACCGTTCGCTGACGCCTGACCTACGATCCACAGATGGGGGC
>NZ_JBHXBO010000021.1:8311-31895 GCF_042726775.1 Oerskovia sp. NPDC060287 | reverse complement strand
GGCGTGACCCGGAGGTCACGCCCGCTCGGACGGTCGATCAGGCGCGGGGCCCGTCAGGCGTTCAGGCCCGACGACGGCGCGCACCCACCAGGAGCACGGCACCTCCCCCGACCAGCAGCAGGGCCGCCGCTGCGATGCCGAGCGCACCGGTCCCGGTGACCGCCAGCCCGCTGCCCGCGGTGTTGGTGAGCGTCACCTCGACCACCTGACCGGCACCGATCGTGATCGACGAGACCTTCTCGCCGTCGACCGTGAAGACCGGGGTCCCCCAGCTGACACCGTCGACCTTCGGCAGGCTCGTCTCCTCGAGGTCGACGACCGTCCCGGTCGGCAGGTTCGCCGGACCGTCGACGACCGTGCCGTCGGCGCGGACCGTCAGCGCGCCCTCCTGGTGCTCACCGTTCACGGTCCCGGAGAACGTCACCGTGAACTCGGTGTCCGCAGGGACCTTGGAGGTGTTCGGGCCCTCGATCTTCTTGACGATCGAGAAGGTGCCGACCTGGGCCGCCACGACGTCGGCCGTGTTGGTCACCGTGACCACGGCGGACGTGCCGCCCTCGACCGTGACCGAGGCCGGGCTGAACGCCGGCGCTCCCCACACCACGCCGTCGATCGACGGCAGGTCGATCTCGCCGAACGTGACCACGGTTCCGACCGGCAGGTTCTGCGGACCGTCCACGAGCGTGCCGTCCGCGAGGACGGTCGCCGTGCCCGAGGTGGCGACGCCGTCCAGCTCGTAGGAGTAGGCGACCGTGAGCTCGGTGCCCGCGGGCACCGCTCCCGATGCCGAACCCTCGACGACCTTGCGCACCGAGAAGCCGCCGGCAGGCTCGTCGGTCGCGGTGTTCGTCAGGGTCACCTCGGCGGTGACGCCGTCTTCGATCGTGACCGAGGCCGGGCTGAACACCGGAGCTCCCCACACCACGCCGTCGATCGAGGGCAGGTCGACCTCCGAGAACGTGACGACCGTCCCGACCGGCAGGTTCTGCGGACCGTCCACGACGGTCCCGTCCGCGAGGACGGTCAACGTGCCCGTGGTGGGCACCCCGTCCAGCTCGTAGGAGTACGAGACCGTGAGCTCGGTGCCGCTAGGGACCAGCCCTGACGCCTCACCGGTCACCGCCTTCTGGACCGAGAAGCCGCCGGCCGGTGCTTCGGTCGCGGTGTTCGTCAGGGTCACCTCGGTGTTGGTGTCGTCGCCGATCGTGACCGAGGCCGGGCTGAACACCGGAGCGCCCCACACCACGCCGTCGATCGACGGCAGGTCGACCTCCGAGAAGGTGACGACCGTCCCGACCAACAGGTTCTGCGGACCGTCCACGACGGTCCCGTCCGCGAGGACGGTCAACGTGCCCGACGTCGGTTCGCCCGCCAGCTCGTACGAGTACGAGACCGTGAACTCGGTGTCCGCAGGGACCTTGCCCGCCGCGCCTCCCACGACGGCCTTGCTCACGAAGAACCCGCCGACCGCGAGGACCGCGGGTGCCGCAGAGTTCGTCAGAGAGACCTGGGAGTTGACTCCCTGCGCGACCGTGATCGACGCCGGGCTGAACACCGGAGCGTCCCAGATCAGGTCCGGGATCTCGGGAAGGTCGACCTCGGCAAAGGTGACGACCGTCCCGACGGGAAGGTCCTGGGGCCCGTCGACGAAGGTTCCGTCGGCGAGGACCTTCAGGGTGCCACGCTGCGGCTGCCCGTCGAGCTCGTACGTGTAGGCGACCGTGAACTCGGTGCCCTCGGGGACCAGACCGGCTGCGGAACCGAGCAGCTCCTTGGCGACGGAGAACCCACCGGCCGGCGCCTCGACCAGGTTCGCGGTGTTGGTCAGGCGGACGGCGACGGTACCCCCCTCACCCAGCGTGATCGGGCTGCGCGGCTCGAACGTCGGCGTTCCCCACGAGATACCGGCGACCTCGGGGATCCGCGGCTCGGACAGCGTCACGACCGTCCCCTCGGGCAGCCCCTGCGGGCCTGCGACCGGCGTGCCGTCCGCGAGGACCTCGAGGGTGCCCGTGACGGTCGTGCCGTCCAGGACGTAGGAGTAGTCGACCTCGAACGTGGTCCCGGCAGGGACGGCGGTGCTGCCGCTGCCGGTCAGGCCCTTGGCGACGGAGAACGTCGCCCCGGAGGCGTCGCGGCAGTCGAAGGGCCCCGGACCGATCCACGGGTAGTTGTGCTGCTCGATCCCGCCCGTCCCGATCACGGCGAGGTCCTTGCCCACGTAGACGCGCCCGTTGGTGCTGGTCTTGAGCGTCGTGTCGGCGTGCGGTGCCAGGATCGAGCCCAGGAACTGGTCGTTCTCGCCGATCTCGAGGGAGGTGGCGTCGACGAAGTTCCACAGGATGCGGGACGCGGCGTTGCCGAACTCCGGCGACCCGAGGCTGTTGGCCACGATGCCGTCCAGGACGACCGACTGCGTGTCGAAGTCGACGACGCTGCCCGTCACGTTGACGACGATGGGGGCCGAGTCTCCGACACCGTCGAAGTAGACCGACATCTTCCGGTCGAGGCTCGACAGCGCCGCGCCGTCGACCGTGAACGTGTGCAGCTCGTCCGTGGGGTCTCCCGCGAACCGCAGCTCACCCCAGGGCTCGATCGTGCCGCTCGTCCCCGCGGCGCCCCCGAGGATCCGGGACTGCTCGGTGATGACGTCCTGGAAGTCCACGTGAGGCGCGACGGCCGCGGCCCCCATGCCTGCTGTCGCCGTGCCACCGTTGAGCTGGAGCGGGACCGTGTTCGTGATGGTGCCGCCGACGTCGACGTTGCCGCCGCCGGCCACCTGGGCGCCGACCTCCATGGTCGTCACGGGGCCGACGACCAGGTTCCCGCCCACGGCCAGCATGGTCGTCCCGCCGGGAGGTGTGATCTGCGAGCCGACACCGACCGAGCCGACGTTGTAGATGCCGCCGCCCGCCTTGTCGAACAGGGCATCACCCATGACGACCAGGAGCCCCTCGGACTCGGCCGCCGTGCCGGTCGCGGAGTAGTTCCCGCCCGCGTAGACCGCGATGTTCGAGTCCGTGAACTCGGGGACGTTCCCGATGCCGGGCATCTCGCCGGGCGCGGGGCACATCGGGAGCTGCGCGGCGGCGGGTGTGGCCAGCGGCCCGGCGCCGAGGGCCACGGCCCCCGTCAGGGCGAGGAGCGCGGACGTCGCCGCGGCGACGGTTCGCTGGAGCGGGGAGGCCGCTCGGCTGCGAACCCTGAAGGGGGTACTCATGTTCTCTCCTGGTCTTTCGTGGACAGTCGTCCAACTTCTTACCCAGGAGACCTCGCAAACCCTCCGTCATGACGCGGACTCGTTGTGCCCTCTGTCACAGATGCGCGCGATATGGCGTGCGAGGGGGCGATATGACGGACATGATGTGACGAACGTGGTATATCTCCGCGCACCTGGGAGCGTTCTGCAAGGATCAGGCGTGCGCATCGCAGAGAAGCAGCTCCTGACCGTCGCGCTCGGCACGCTCCTTGGGGTTACTGCCCTCGCCGGGTGCACCGCGGGACCCGACGGGACCCCGGAACCCCCGGTCCCCACGCACCAGAGCACCGGGCTTCCCGACGAGGCACCGCCAGCCGCCCCGAGCCTGACAGCGGCCGACGCGCTCGTCCGGCAGGCCGCCGAGGAGCTCGACGCCGAGCTGCTCCCCGAGGGCTTCTTCTTCGTGGGCGTCGTCGACATGGACGACGGCACGACGAACGCGGTCTACTCGGACGCCCCCGCACAGGAGGACGGCCGCATGCTCAACGTCTACTCGGGCCCCCCGGGGGCCGTCGGGCTGCTCGAGGGATGGCGCGACGCGCCCGAGCTCTCGGCCGACTTCCCGGTCTCGGTGGGCCCTTCGCTCTCCGGGACGACGGGGACCACCGTGACGATCGACGCCTCCCCCGCCGGGGTCGTCCGCCTCATGGGTGACGGCGTCCCCGAGCAAGAGCTCCTTGACATCGCGGCCCGCCTCCTCGGCGCGCCCTGACCCCACGACGAAGGAGGCCGCCCCGTCATGACGACGGGACGGCCTCCTGCATGTCAGGGAGCTTCCGGCGCGGCTAGTGCCCGCCGGAGGCCAGGAACCAGATGCCCACCGCGCACGCGGCCAGCACGGTCGCGAAGCACAGCACGGCTGCGGCGAGACGGACGCCCGTGGGGCGTGCCGTCGTCGGGCCTGCGGCATCCGTGCCCGACGGCGCACCCTCCACCGCGACCGTCACGCCCGGAGCAGGGGTCGCCAGCAGGCGGACGCCCAGCGCGAACAGAGCGGGGAGACCCGCGCCCACGATCGCGCCGGCGACGACGACCTGGAGCAGCGCGTCGAACTGGATGAACTCGCTCATGCGGGGACTCCCTCACGACGGGTGGTGGTCGGGGCTGCGGCGACCGTGGCCTCGGCCTCGGCCGTCGCCTCGGCGGCGACGACGGTGAAGGTCTCGGCGGCGTCGACCACGGCGGCCGGCGTCTCGTCGCCGTCCCACTCGTCGTTGACGTTGTCCGCGGAGATCGGCTTGCGGCGCGAGGCGAGCCAGATCGCTGCCGAGACGCCGATGAGGAGCGTGAAGACCGCGACGGTCCCGCCGACGCCACCGATGACGTCCTGGAGCCAGAAGCAGAACGCGCCGACCAGGCCGGCGGCCGGGAGCGTCAGACCCCAGGCGGCGAGCATCTTGCCCGCGACGCCCCAGCGGACCTTCGCGCCCGGCATGCCGACGCCAGACCCGAGGATCGAGCCCGTCGCGACGTGCGTCGTCGACAGCGAGAAGCCGAAGTGGCTCGAGAGGAGGATGACCGCGGCAGAGGACGTCTCGGCGGCCATGCCCTGGCGCGAGTCGATCTCGACGAGGCCCTTGCCGAGCGTGCGGATGACGCGCCAGCCGCCCAGGTAGGTACCCAGGGCCATGAAGGTCGCGCAGGCCAGGACGACCCAGAACGGGACGCCCGAGTCGGCCGGGACCGCGCCGCCAGCGATGAGCGCGAGCAGGATGATGCCCATCGACTTCTGCGCGTCGTTGGTGCCGTGCGCGAGCGAGACCAGCGACGCGGAGCCGATCTGGCCCCAGCGGAAGCCGCGGCTCGTCGTGTCCTGCGGCAGGTCCTTGGTGATGCGCGCGACCAGGAAGGTGCCGAGGGCGGCCACCCCGATCGCGATCACGGGCGCGAGCAGGGCGGGGATCATCACCTTGGACAGGACCCCGGTCCACAGGACCCCGCTCGTCCCGACCGCGGCCAGGACCGAGCCCACGACACCGCCGATGAGGGCGTGCGACGAGCTCGAGGGGATACCCAGCAACCAGGTCAGCAGGTTCCAGGTGATACCACCCACCAGACCGGCGAGCACCACCTCGAGGGTGATGATGTTCGCGTCGACGATCCCCTTGGCGATGGTCGCCGCCACGGCCAGGGACAGGAACGCCCCGACGAGGTTGAGGACTGCAGACAGCGCGACGGCGGTCTTGGGCTTGAGGGCACGTGTAGCGATGGACGTGGCCATCGCGTTGCCGGTGTCGTGGAAGCCGTTCGTGAAGTCGAAGGCCAGGGCCGTCACTACCACGAGCGCGAGCAGGATCGTCTCGGTCACGTACTCCATGGTGAATGGTGCCCGACGGGGGAATGAACCAAGTCGGCGAGTCTTCGACGACTGTTCACCTGGTGTTCATCTGGCGTTCGAAGGTCCTTCGAAAAGGGTCTGTGGGGGCTGCGCGGAGCGGGCCGGACGGGCGGTTTCGGCTCGCCATCCGGACACCGCACAGCGGGTTCTCCTCACCCCTCGCGTCCCTCCAGGACCGCGAGGTAGTGCGGGTTCTCCATGACGCCGAGCACGTTCCCGAACGGGTCCACGACGGCCGCGGTCACGAACCCGCCGTCGCCCTGGGGGGTCACGGGCTGGTACTCGGTGCCGCCCAGCGCGAGCAGTCGCTCGTAGGTCGCCGCGACGTCGTCGACGTGCCAGTAGACGACCACCCCGCCGGGCTGGGTCGCGGCGCCCGCGGGCGCGTAGCTGCGGTCGATGATCCCGAGCTCGTGCTGGTAGTCGCCCACCCGGAACTCGACGTACGCGGCCGGGGCCGGCGCGGGCGGCATGACGAAGTACGGGTCGACGCCGAACACCTCGGTGTACCAGGCGACCGCGGCGGGGACGTCGTCGGACCAGAGGCTCACGGTCGTCAGGCCGCGCGGGGTCGTGGCGGCGGTGCGGGCGGTGGTCGTGCGCGGGGTCGTGCCGGTCGTGTCGCTCATCGTCGGGCTCCTCGTGCGGTGCGGTCCAGCAGCGGATCGTGCTGATGCCTCCCACGCTAGAGACCTTTGTGGAACGTGCGGTTCCTCAATGCCTGCGAGACTCGAGGAATGTTGGATACCTCGGTACGGCTGCTGCGGTTGCTGTCGCTGCTCCAGGTGCGGCGCGAGTGGTCGGGAGCGGACCTCGCGGCCCGCCTCGACGTCACGACGCGCACGGTGCGCAACGACGTCGAACGCCTGCGCCTGCTGGGCTACGAGGTGCGCTCGCGCACCGGGACCGCGGGCGGCTACCGCCTCGCGGCGGGCTCCGAGCTGCCGCCGCTCCTGCTCGACGACGACGAGGCCGTCGCGGTCGCCGTCGGGCTGCAGGCCGCGGCCGCCGGGTCGGTCACGGGCATCGAGGAGACGTCGGTGCGCGCGCTGGCCAAGCTCGAGCAGTCGCTCCCCTCGCGGCTGCGCCACCGTGTCGACGCGCTCCGCCGGGCGACGGTGTCGGCCGCGGCGGGCGGCCCGACGGTCGACGCCGCGGTCCTCACCGCGGTCTCGACCGCGATCACGCGCAGCGAGCGCTTGCGCTTCGACTACACGGGCCGCGACGGCCTGGCGGCCCTGCGCGACGTCGAGCCGCACCGCCTCGTCTACACGGGCCGCCGCTGGTACCTGCTCGCGTGGGACACCGCGCGCGAGGACTGGCGGACGTTCCGCGCCGACCGCATGGCGCCGCGCACCCCGGGCGGGCCACGGTTCACGCCGCGCGAGCCGCCCGAGCCCGACGTGGCCCAGCACGTCATGAGGGGCGTGGGCTCGACCGCCTGGCACCACCGCCCGCGCATCCGCTTCCTCGCGCCCTCGACCGAGGTCGCGGCGCGGGTCACCCCGACCGCGGGCGTCCTCACGGGGTCCGACGACGGCACATGCGTCCTCGAGACGGGCTCGGACTCGCTGATCGACGTCGCAGGCTTCCTCGCGACGGTCGACCTCCCGTTCGAGGTGCTCGACCCGCCCGAGCTGCGCGACCTGCTGCGGCGCCTCGCGGACCTCTACTCCGCGGGGTCGCGGGAGCCGGCAGACCGACCGGCGGAGCCCGGAGCCCCCTAGGCGATCATCCGGCGGGGCGCATGAGGGGCGGGTTGAGCACCGCGGGCACCGAGGCGGGCGTCTCGTCCGGCCCGACGACGGAGCTCGCGACCGCGGCCCGGCGCGCCTCGGGCGCGAGCCGGTAGAGCGCAGCGGGTCGCCCGGTGCCGCCCGAGGTCGACTCGCCCGTCTCGACGAGGAACCCCGGGGTCCCGACGGCCTTGCGGTGGAAGTTGCGGGGATCGAGGCGCGTGCCCCACACGGCCTCGTAGACGGCGCGGAGCTGGGCGATCGTGAACTCGGGGCCGCAGAAGGCCGTCGCGAGCGTCGAGTACTCGAGCTTGGCGCGGGCACGCTCGACGCCGTCCCGCAGGATCCGGTGGTGGTCGAACGCGAGGCCGGCGCCGTCCGCGAGCGCCTCCTCGACCGGGTACCAGCCGACCTGCGCGGCGTCGCTGCCCGCGGCGGGCAGGCCGTAGGTGGGTGCGAGCAGCAGGTGCGCGACGGAGAGCACGGGGCCGCGCGGGTCCCGGTCGAGCGGCCCGTAGGTGCGCAGCTGTTCGAGGTGGCCGGGAACCGCGACACCGGTCTCCTCGGCGAGCTCGCGGCCTGCGGCCTGCGGCAGCGTCTCGCCCGCGAGGACGAACCCGCCGGGCAGGGCGAGGCGGTCGCGGTACGGGTCGAGCAGCCGGGTCACGAGGAGCACCTGGAGCGTCGCGTCCCGGACCGTGAGCGCGACGACGTCGACCGTGACGGGGATCCGGGCGGCGGAGGGCGGGGGTTCCGGGTGCTCCAGGTGGCTCATCCCCCCACCCTACCCGTTTATCGTCAAGTTGACGCTAAAGACGACGGAGGCTTATCGTCAATGTGACACAAACGCCGACGACGGACGGAGCCTCCCATGGCCACCATCAAGCGCTACCCCTGGCTGCGACACTTCCTCGGCAGCCCCACTGGCGCCGTGATCCACCTCCGTGCGGGGCGGGTCGCGCACCACGGGATCGGCCAGGCGTTCTGGTTCCGCCCCGGCACCTCGGTGCTCAGCGAGGTGCCGGTCGACGACCAGGAGCTGCCCGTGCTCTTCCACGCCACCACGCGCGACCACCAGGACGTCACGGTCCAGGTCAACGTGACCTACCGGTTCGCGGACCCGGCGGTCGTCTCGCAGCGCCTCGACTTCGGGATCGACCCCGACACGGGCGCCGCCACGACGACGGGCCGGGACCAGGTCGCCACGATCATCGGCCAGCTCGCGCAGAGCCACGCGATCGACCACCTCGCGGCCGTGCCGCTGACGACCGCGCTCGAGCAGGGCGTGAGCCAGGTCCGCGCCCAGCTCGTCGAGGCGCTGGGGACGGACGCCCGGCTCGCGTCGACCGGCATCGAGGTCCTGGGGGTCCACGTGCTCGCGGTCCGCCCCGACGGCGACGTCGAGCGCGCCCTCCAGACCCCGCTGCGCGAGCACGTCCAGGCCGAGGCCGACCGGTCGACGTACGAGCGACGGGCGCTCGCCGTCGAGCGCGAGCGCACCATCTCGGAGAACGAGCTCGCGAGCCGGATCGAGCTCGCGACCCGCCGCGAGCGCCTCGTCGCGCAGGAGGGCACCAACCTCCGGCGCGAGGCCGAGGAGACCGCCGCTGCTGCACTCGTCGAGGCCAGGGCCGCGGCCGAGCGGCGGGACCTCACGTCGGCCGCGCAGGCCGAGGAGATCCGCCGGCTCGGCGAGGCGAACAACGCGAAGTTCCGGACCGTCATGGACGTCTACGAGGGCATGGACCGGTCGACCATCCTGGCCGTCGCGATGCGCGACCTCGCCGGAGCCCTGCCCAAGATCGGCAGCCTGACCATCACGCCCGACCTGCTCAGCGGGGCGCTCGCCGCGTTCACGGGAGCGGGGGCGGGTCCGGGTGTCGGCGCGGGCACGGCCGCCGGGGCGACCGCCCCCACCCGGGGAGCCTGACGTGCCCCTCCAGCGGCGCGTGGTCGTCGTGCACCGGCGGACCGAGCTCGACGAGCTCCTCGACCGCCACGCGACCCGCGGTCAGGCCGAGTTCTTCCTCCGCACGCGCGGTCGCACGCTCGCCGCGGTCCAGGAGCGGCACGACACCGTGACCGAGGCCCGCGCACGGGTCGCCGCGGCGATCCCCGAGGGCTGGCGGCGGGCGGACGTCGAGCGCGCCGACCTCGGCCGGTTCCTCGTGGCCCCCGAGGACGTCGTGGTGGTGGTCGGGCAGGACGGCCTGGTCGCGAACGTCGCCAAGTACCTCACGGACCAGCCCGTGCTGGGTGTCGACCCCCAGCCGGGGACCAATGCGGGCGCGCTGGTCCGCCTCGACGTCCCGACGGCCGTCGGGCTCCTGCAGCGCGCGGGACGCGCGACGCGCGCAGAGACCGCGCGCCAGGAGACGGGCGGGCGCACGGCTGGCGGGCGCGGGGCCGGCAGGCCCGACGACGGCGCCCCGGGCCACGCGCTCGGCCTGCGGACCGAGGACCTCACCACGGTCCGGGCCTCGCTCGACGACGGACAGGTGCTCACCGCGCTCAACGAGGTCTTCGTCGGTCACCCCTCGCACCAGTCGGCGCGCTACCGGATCGCCGCGGACGGCCCGGGCGACACCGCGGGCGGTCGCGGTGCGAGCCGTGGGTCCGTCAGGAACGAGCGCCAGTCCTCGTCGGGGGTCATCGTCGCGACGGGGGCCGGGGCCACGGGGTGGTGCGCGTCGATCGCGCGCGAGCGCGGCGGACGCCGGCTCCCCGGCCCCACCGACCCGGCGCTCGCGTGGTTCGTGCGCGAGGCGTGGCCGTCACCCGCGACGGGAGCAGACCTGACCGAGGGGCTGCTCGACGCGGGCGGCGAGCTCCGGCTCACGGTCGAGTCGGACCAGCTCGTGGTCTTCGGCGACGGTGTCGAGTCGGACCGGCTCGTCGCGTCGTGGGGCCAGGAGGTCACGGTGCGCGTCGGGGAGAACCGGTTGCGGCTGGTCGTGGGATGACGTGGCTGTCGCCGGGCAGGACAGCCCGGCCTCCGTCATGGTGGAGCGATGACGACCTATTCCGGGACGAAGGAGTTCGAGGGCGCGACCTTCGTCAGGGCCAGCTTCAAGGGCGCCACCCTGCGGTTCTCCGACGTCAGCGGCGTGACGATGCGCGGCGTCGACCTGGACGGGCTCGACGTCGACAGCCATGACCTGTTCTTCGGCAGCCTGATCGTCAACGGGGTCGACGTGGTGCCGTTCGTGGACGCCGAGCTGAACCGGCAGTTCCCCGGCCGCGAGCTGCAGAAGTCGCAGACCGTCGACGGGCTGCGCGAGGGGTGGGTCGCCGTGCAGTCCGCGTGGCAGGAGACGGTGGAGGGCACGCCACCGGATCTCGTGGACGCCCACGTGGAGGACGAGTGGTCCCTGGCCCAGACCCTGCGCCACCTCGTCCTGGCGACGGACGCCTGGCTCCACGGCGGGATCCTCCGGATGCAGCAGCCGTTCCACGAGATCGGGCAGATCTTCACGGGCGCCGCCGAGATGGGCTTCGACCTGTCGATCTTCCGCACGACCCCACCGGCGTACGAGGAGATCCTCGCGGTGCGGGCCGAGCGGCAGGGGCAGGTGACCGAGTTCCTGGCCACGGCCACCCCGGAGCTGCTCGCGGAGGAACGCGACGACCCGTGGGGCGGTGGCGACTGGCATCCCACCGTCGGGGACTGTGTGCGCGTGATCCTGGAGGAGGAGTGGGCGCACCTGCGCTACGTCCGACGGGACCTCGCCCTCCTGCGTGAGGCCTCGCCCGCGTCACCGTGACCTCGTCGCCTGCGAGCACTGCACGACCCGGCGATGAGTTCCGCCTCGCACCACGGTCAGACCAGAGGTCGGACGAGTGAGAGGAGCACCCATGCTGAAGCAGGTTGCGCAGGGCGTGCTGGTCCATCAGAGCGAGCTGCTCCAGAACAACACCGTCGTCGTGCAAGGCCGGACCGGCGTCCTGGTCGTCGACCCGGGACTGACGCGCTCCGAGATGGCCTGCCTGGCCGACGACCTGCGCGAGCTGGGCCTGCCGGTCGTGGCCGGCTTCTCGACCCATCCCGACTGGGATCACGTGCTCTGGCATCCTGGGCTCGGCGACGCTCCCCGGTACGGGACGGCCCGCTGCGCGGCCGTCCTGCACCACGTGCTGTCGCAGCCGGACTGGAGGGACCGCGCCGCCGAGGGCCTGCCACCGGAGATCGCCGACGAGACGCCGCTGGACGGGTACGGCCTCGTCACCGGCCTGCCCGTCGGGACCACGCAGATCCCGTGGGAAGGCCCGGAGGTACACCTCGTCGAGCATCCGGCGCACGCTCCCGGTCACGCCGCGCTGCTGATCAAAGAGCGCGGCGTCCTCGTCGCGGGCGACATGCTCTCCGACCTCTTCGTCCCCATGCTGGACGCCTTCGGAGAGACCAACGACCCGATCGAGGAGTACCTCGCGGGGCTCCGGGTGCTCGAAGGCGCGGCGGCCGGGGCCGCCGTCCTCGTTCCCGGCCACGGGTCCGTCTGCGGAGCCGATCAGGTACGTGCACGGATCGACCTGGACCGGGCGTACGTGCACGCCCTCCGCGACGGAATCGCTCCCGACGACCCACGGATCGGCCCGTCGGCCAAGCCCGGCTGGGAATGGGTGAGCGACATCCACGAGGGGCAGGCCCAGAGCGTCGCGCGACGGAGAGAGCGCGACGGGCTGCCCGGCTAGAGGTTCCGCAGCGGACGCACCGTGGACGACGACGAGTGGGCGTGGACGGGGCACCCGCGCGCTGGGCGGTCGAGCACCCGGACCACCCCGAGGCGCGCGAGGTGGACGGGCCCTTCGACGGCTGAGCCCCGGCCGAACGGCCCTACCCCGGCAGGGGGTGCACGCCCTAGCGTGCTGGTCATGAGCGTGCGTGAAGAACACCGGGCCGCCCTGCTCGCGCTCGACGACGACACCGCAGCCGTGCGCGCCTACCTCACGGCCCGCTCAGGGCTCCCCGGGCCTCGGGCCAACCTCGAGCTGATCGGCGCGTTCGCCGACGTCGCACCAGAAGGCCTTGTGCTCTCTCTGGCCGACAGCCCCGACGAGTACCTGCGCTGCTGCGGGACGGTCGGCCTCGGTCGGCTCGTCGTCGACGCGCCCTCCGGTGAGCGCACCGAGCTGACCGACCGGCTGCGGATCCGCGCGTCCGAGGGATCCTGGCGCGTCCGCGAGGCTGTCGCGATGGCGCTGCAGCTCATCGGTGATGCCGAGCCCGCGACCCTCCGCGCGCTCGTGGCGTCCTGGGTCGACGACCAGGACCCGCTGGTTCGCCGAGCCGCGGTCGCTGGGGTCTGCGAGCCGCGCCTCCTCCGAAGCCCCGACACCGCGGCCACCGCCCTGGACGCCTGCGCGGCAGCGACCGCCTCGATCGACGCGCTCCCGTCCGACGCCCGCCGCGACACCGGCGTCCGGACCCTCCGCCAGGCCCTCGGGTACTGCTGGAGCGTCGCCGTCGCGGGCGACCCGGCTGCTGGGCTGCCGCGCTTCGCCGCACTGCGCGGATCGGACGACCTGGACGTGGCGTGGATCGTGCGCGAGAACGAGAAGAAGGCCCGGCTCCGCCGCCTGCTCGCGCCGCCCGACGTGCCGTCCCGCTGATCGGGCGCCGCGGGCAGGCACGCCATGCCCGGGTGACGACGGTCGCACACGCTGTCGCCTCGGATCCGACCACAGGCGGATGCCGAGCTCGTCGCACGACCGGCACTGTGGCTGCAGCAGCGGCACGAGCCGCCGTGCGTGTCTCGGAGAAGGTGCAGGTCGTCCGTGTTCCAGCAGGTCCCGGTTCTCCCGGTCGTCATCCCTCTCGCAGCGACGGTGCTCGCGGGGTTGTCGTGGTCCCTGATCCGCAGCGGGCGGTTCTCCGTGCCACGAGCCGCGGTCGCCCTCGCGCTCGGCGTCTACGTCGCCGGGATCGTCGCGAACACGGTCTTCCCGATCTTCCTGGACAAGCCCGTCAGCAGCACCCCCTGGGGCAGCCATCTCGCCGTCGTGCCGTTCGCGGACTACGAGCTCGCCGACGCGCTCATGAACGTCCTGGTCTTCGTCCCGGTCGGCGCCCTCGTGCCGCTGCTCAAGCCCCGGGCCTCGTGGAGCCGGGCCGTGGCGGCGGCAGCGGTCCTCAGCCTGACGATCGAGGTCACCCAGCTCGTGACGGCGCACCTGCTGGGTGGGGGGCACATCGCGGACGTGAACGACCTGATCTTCAACATCACCGGCGGGGTGGTCGGCTTCGCACTGTTCTCGGTGCTCGTGAAGGTCCCGTTCTTCGGCGCCGTCGTCGACCGGTTCCGCTGGCACGAGATCGAGGTCCCCGGAGCCGAGGCCGGCGCGGCACAGCACGGGCGACACCGACCCAGGGCCCGGCCGAGCACTTCCTCCGCACGCAAGGCCGTGGGCTCACCGCGGTCCAGGAGCAGCACGACACCGTGACCGCGCCCGGGTCGCCGCCGCGGCCCCGCGGGCTGGCGGTGGGCCGACGTCGAACGGCCTGACCTGAGCCGCCTAGGCCTTGGTCGCGTGGTCGTACGCCGCGACCGCCCGCTCGAGGAACGTCACCACCGTGGCCTGCTCCTGGGCGGTGAGGGACTCGGCGATCCTGCCGAGCTCCACGACGAGGGGCCCGACATGCTCGAACGCGTCCTCTTCCCAGTGCTCGGCCGGTGTCACGAGCACCTTGCGTCGGTCGCTGGGATGCGGCTGGCGACTCACGTGCCCGCCGTCCGCCAGGCGGTCGATCACCAGCGTCATGGCCGCCGTCGAGGTGCTGAGCTCGCGAGCCAGCTCGGTCGGGGTCGCCGGTCCTGCGCTGACGAGGTGGTCCATCACCGCGAGCCCGGCAGGGTCGACGTGCATCTGCCTGCCCAGGTACCGCTCGAACCTCTGCTGACGACGGGTCAGGTTCCTCAGCTGGTCGCGGATCGGACCCTGCGCTGGTGCCGCAGGCTGAGGATCGGTGGGCTGGCTGGAAGTCATGGCGGGGACTCTGCTCCTGGATCGCTGAGGACGGTGGCAATCAATGATGCGTGAGTTCCACGGGCGGGGGGCATGGCGACCGACCTCGTGGCGCTCCCCACGCGCCGGGCCCGGGGCCGCCGCCGGCCCGGCCCCGGACCGGGAGTCACACGGTGACGCCCTGCTCGGCACCCGAGGCGGCAGGGACGCTGCCCGAGGCAGGGCCGACGCTGCCGTGCTGCTCCTCCTCGGGTCGGCCCTTCGCCGGCAGCAGGAAGGTGATGGCCAGGAACGCCACCAGCAGGCACGCCTGGCCGACGAGCGCGTGGTGGAAGCCGGCGGTGAAGTCGCCGGTCTTGGCCTGTGCGAAGAACACCGAGCCGAAGACCGCGACGCCGATGGAGCCGCCGATGGCCTGGACCGCAGAGAGCACACCGGAGGCGGAGCCGATCTCGTCGTCGTCGACGGCGGCGAGGATGAAGCTGAACAGAGCCGCGATCACCATCCCTGCACCGATACCGGACACGGCGATTCCCGGGGCGATGTCCCAGATCGAGAACGAGCTGGTGCTCACGCCGTCGAGCTCGAACCAGAGCAGCACCGCGCCGGCGAGCTGGATCACCGGCCCGACCTGGAGGACCTTGCGACCGATCTTGTCGGCGAGGAACGCGCCGCTGATCGCGCCGCCGATCGCCGTCCCCACCGCGAGCGGCAGGTTGCCCAGGCCAGCTTCCCCTGCGCTGAAGTGCTGTCCGATCTGCAGGAACAGCGTGAGCACGAGCTGCGTGCCGATCAGCCCGGCGAAGAACAGGGCGATACCGCCGAGACCGACCGTGAAGGCGGGCTTTCGCAGCAGCGCCGGGGTGACCAGGGGCTCGCGGCCCGCAGCGGCGGTGCGGCGCTGCTGCAGCGCGAACAGGCCGAACCCGACGACGGAAGCGGCCATGCTCATCCAGGTCCACAGCGGCCAGCCGTCCTCCTGCCCCTGGTTGAGCGGCAGCACGAGGAGGGCGCAGGACGCCATGACCAGGCCTGCGCCGACCATGTCGACCCGTACCGTGCGGTCTCCCGGCTTCTTCGGGACGAACCTGGCCGCGACGGCCAGGGCGGCGAGCCCGATGGGCAGGTTGATCAGGAACACCGCGCGCCACCCGAGACCGAGGATGTCCCCCTCGATGAGGAAGCCACCCAGGACCGGGCCGATGATGCCGCCCAGCCCGAGCACGGGACCGAAGATCGCGAAGACCTTGGTGAGCTCGGGTCCGGAGAAGTTCTCGCGCAGCAGCCCCAGGCCCTGCGGGAGCAGGATCGCCCCCGCAGCCCCCTGAAGCAGCCGGAAGACGATCAGCGCCTCGATGTTCGGGGCCAGCGCGCACAGCAGCGAGCTCAGCGTGAAGGCCGCGAGGCCGGTCAGGAACATCCGGCGGCGACCGTACCGGTCACCGAGCCGGCCGCCCAGGACCAGGCCGGCCCCCAGCGTGAGGGCGTAGCCGCCGATCACCCACTGCAGCCCGACGGAGCTGGCACCCAGGGACTCCTCCAGCGCGGGGCCGGCGACGTTCACGATCGAGGCGTCCAGGAGGTCCATGACCTCCGCGACGATCATCACCACCAGGATCAGCCATCGCCATCGGTACGGGCCGCTGGTCGGGTCGGTGCTCATCTTGCCTCACATTCTTGATTACCAATATTCTTAGCAAGAATGAGCCGATGTCTGACAGGTGTCAAACCACGCCGTGCAGAAGGCCGCGACCGACGCTCGACGGAGCGGCCCGCACGCAAGCCGGCGGAGGCCGGGCCCCGCCTGGTCGGAGGCGCGCGGAGGCGACCCGGGTCACCGGAGGGAGCGTCGCGCTCTAGCGGCCCCGGTACTCCACGCTCTCGATGTCCGCGACGGTCGCCGTCGCCGTCCCGCGGCCCGTCGCGTACGGACCGACCCACACGCCCAGGAACCCCCCGGCCTCGGGCGAGCTGAGCCGCCCGCCGTGAACGGTCGCGACCGGGACGAACCCGCCCGGGGTCTCGACGCCGAACGCGTAGTCCTGCCCGGCCGCGTGCAGCGCCACGTCCGCGGGGCCCACGGCCAGGCCGAGCGGCCCCAGCGCCGCGCGCCCCACGACGATCTCCTCGCCACCGAAGCGTTCGACGACGAGCAGCTCGCGCCCGCCGGGCACCCCGGCGGCACCGGGCGCCGCCCGCGTCACGACCGCCGCGATCCACGCCTCCTCGGACTGGCGCACCGCGAGCCCGGCCCACTCGTCGGGCCCGGCCGGGTCGACGTCGACGCGCACCGTGAGGTCCATGTCCGTGTGCTGCTGGCGGCGCCCCAGGAACGCGGGGGTCGTGGCGTCCGACAGCGTCGCGGGCGACAGCGCGAGCCGCAGGTGCCCGGGCCGCTCGGTCAACGACCAGGACGGCTCTCCGGTCCGCACCTGGTTCCACGCGAGGCTCAGCCCGTCGTTCGACGAACCGTCGAACGTCTCCCGCACGACGACGGCGCCCGCCCCGGCGGGTCGGCCCACCTCAGCAGGTGCACCTGTCCCCGGCAGCCGCGCTCCGACGTCGGGCAGGGGGAAGCTCCCCGCGACGTGGCCCCTGCCCGGCGCGACCACGGGCCACCCGTCCTCCCAGACCACGGGCGCGAGGAACGTCTCGCGCCCCAGGTTGGGGAAGTAGCCGCCGTAGGGGCGGCTGCCGAGCAGGACCATCCACCACTCGCCGGCGGCGGTCTCCACGAGGTCGGCGTGCCCGACGCCGACCACGGGGAAGTCCCGGCCCAGGTGGCGGTGCGTGAGGATCGGGTTCGCGGGGTTGCCCGTGTACGGGCCGGTCACGGCGTCGGCGCGCGCGACCGAGACCGCGTGGCGGTGCTCGGTGCCGCCCTCGGAGGCCAGCAGGTAGTAGTGGTCGCCCACGCGGTACAGGTGCGGGCCCTCGGCCCAGACCGCGCCGTGCAACGCACCACGCCACAGGACGTGCTCGGGGCCGACGAGCGCCCCGGCCGCGAGGTCGAGCTCGCGCAACCAGACCTCGGTCTGGCCCTCCCACTCCCCCGGGTCGGCGAGGCGCGTCGCGGTGAACCACACGCGCCCGGTCGAGTCGTCGACGAAGAGCGACGGGTCGATCCCGTCCCCCTCGAGCCACACGGGGTCGGACCACGGCCCGGCGGGGTCGGTCGCCGTGACGAGGAGGTGCCCGCCCTGCCCCTGGGTGTGGACGAGGGTCGTGACGACGAAGAACGTCCCGGCGTGGTGGCGGATCGTCGCGGCGTACAGCCCGCCCGACGACGGCACGCTCGACAGGTCCACCTGGCCCGTCCGGTGGATCGCGTGGCCCACCTGCGTCCACGTCACGAGGTCGTGGCTGTGGAAGACCGGCAGGCCCGGGAAGTACTCGAAGGTCGAGGTGACGAGGTAGTAGTCGTCGGGCGCGACGGTCCCGTCCGCCCGGGTGACCCCGGGGACCCGGCAGATGCTCGGGTCGGGGTGCGTGCCGGGCAGGACGGGGTTCGCGAAGGTCCGGGCTGCCGGGCCCGAGGTCGGCAGGGCGGCGGGCACCGGCTCCCCCGACCTCGGGTACGGCGCCACGTCAGCCCACCACGAGCGGCGCGTGCAGCTCGCGCGTGTGGTCGACCACCCTCACGTCGCCCACGAGCGACACCGGGGCCACGAGCCGCACGTCGGCGCTCGACGCCCCGAACCGCAGCTCGATCGCGCCCGGCTCGACGATCCGCCGGCCGTCGCGCCCCGTGAAGGACAGGACGTCGGCGGGCACGGTCGCGCTCACGCGCGCCGAGGCACCCGCGGCGAGCGGCACGCGCACGTACCCGATCAGCCGCTGCACGGGCCGCACGACCGACGCCACGGGGTCGTGCGCGTAGAGCTGCACGATCTCGACGCCGTCGCGCACGCCCGTGTTCCGCACGACGAACGACGCCTCGAAGGCGCCGTCGGTCGCGGCCTCGGCCACGCCCACCGAGAGGTCCGACCAGTCGAAGCTCGTGTACGTGAGCCCGTGGCCGAACGCGAAGGCCGCGGTCGGGTCGATGTTCGACACGTCGGTCGCCTGCGCGAGCGTCGCGGCCAGGTAGGACGTGGGCTGGGCGCCCTCGGTCCCGGGCACGCTCACGGGCAGCCGGCCCGACGGCGCCACGCGCCCCGACAGCACGCCCGCGACCGCGGGGGTCCCCTCCTCGCCCGCGAAGAACGCCTGGACGATCGCCGCGGCGCCGGGCTCCCCCGGTGCGGGGGTCGCGGCCGCGCCGAGCGCGTAGGGACGACCCGAGAGGATCGTCGCGACCACGGGGCGGCCCGTCGCGAGCAGCGCGTCGAGCAGGTCCTGCTGCGCGCCGGGCAGGCGCAGCGACTCGGCGTCGCACCCCTCGCCGCTCGTGCCGCGACCGAACAGCCCGGCCCGGTCGCCCAGGGCGACCACGACGACGTCGGCCTCGCGGGCGAGCTCGACCGCTGCCGCGATGCCCGCGGCGTCGGCCGCCGCGACCTCGGCCGTGCTCACGGCCCTGGTCGAGGACGGGTCGCTCGTGCCGTCGAGCGTGATCGCGGGCAGCACGTCGAGCGTGACGCCCGGCAGCTCGGCGCGCAGCGACGCGGCGAGCGTGGGCAGCGAGATCCCGAGCGGGATCTCGGGGTGGGCCAGGCCCACGTGCGCGGGGAACGAGTAGCAGCCGAGCACGGCCATGGGGTCCTCGGCCGTGGGACCCACGAGCGCGACCCGGCGCACGTCGGGGCCGAGCGGCAGCACGCCGTCGTTCGCGAGCAGGACCACGGCCTGCTCGGCGACCTCGCGGGCCAGCGCCCGGTTGGCGGGGCCGTCGAGGTCGACGGTCCCGCGCAGCGCGGCGACCGCGACGTCGTCACCCGCCCCGGCGACGGCCGCGAGCACGTCCGCCGGGACGTCGCGCAGCACCTCGGGGACGGGGTCCCAGCCCGCGTCGAGCAGGCCGAGCTCGACCTTCTGGCGCAGCACGCGCTCGAGCGCGCGGTCCACGAGCGCGACGTCGACGTCCCCGGCCTCGAGGGCCGCGACGAGCGGCTCGCCGAACGTCTTGACGGTCGGCAGCTCGACGTCGACGCCCGCCGCGAGCGCCGCCGCCGCGGCCTCGGCCCAGTCCCCTGCCACGCCGTGCATGATCTTGAGGAACGCGATCCCGAAGTAGTCGGCGACGACGGTCCCGTCGAAGCCCCACGTGTCGCGCAGCAGCCCCGTGAGGAGCTCGCGGTCGGCGGCCGACGGGATGCCGTCGGTGTCGGTGTAGGCGTGCATGACCGAGCGCACGCCGCCCTCGCGCACGGCCATCTCGAACGGCGGCAGGATCACGTCGGCGCGCTCGCGCGAGCCCATCGAGACGGGCGCGTGGTTGCGGCCGCCGCGCGAGGCCGAGTACCCCGCGAAGTGCTTGAGCGTCGCGACGATGCCCGCGGACTCGAGGCCCTGGACGTAGGCCGTGGCGACCGTGCCCACGAGGTACGGGTCCTCGCCGATGGTCTCCTCGACGCGGCCCCAGCGGGCGTCGCGCACGACGTCGAGCACGGGGGCCAGGCCCTGGTGCACGCCGACCGAGCGCATGTCGCGGCCGATCGCGGCCGCCATGCGGCGCACGAGCGCGGGGTCGAACGACGCGCCCCAGGACAGGGGCACGGGGTAGGCCGTCGCGCCCCAGGCGGAGAAGCCCGCGAGGCACTCCTCGTGCGCCACGGCGGGGATGCCGAAGCGGTTCGCGGAGCGCACGCGCTCCTGGGTGCGCAGCAGGGACAGCGCGCCCAGGGCCGGGTCGACGGGGTTGGTCCCGAACGGGCGGGTGAGCTGTCCCAGCCCGTCGGGCAGGATCGCGTCGAGGTCGACGCCGTCCTCCATGTCGTGCTGGTGCGGGGCGACCTCGCCGCCCTCGGCCGACGCGCCGACCCACACCCCGAAGAGCTGGGCGACCTTCTCGCGCAGCGTCATCTCGGCCATGAGCGCCTTGACACGGGTCGCGGTGTCGACCGACGGGTCGGACCACACGGGGAGGGTGTCCCCGCCGGGACCGGGCACGGCGGAGGACGGCAGGTTCGTCTGAAGAGTCATCGTGGAGCTACTTTCCGCCGACGCCCATGAGGCCCTGGACCAGGGCACGCCGGGCGAACAGGTACACGAGCAGGATCGGGATCATCGACATGACGACCGCCGCGAGGAGGCCGGGGATGTTGACGCCGTACTGCGTCTGGAAGTTGAAGAGGCCGAGCGTGATGACCTTGGTCGACTCGGACTGCGTGAGGATCAGGGGGAACAGGAACCCGTTCCAGGCCTGCAGCGCCGAGTACACGACGATCGTCGCGACGCCACCCTTGGACAGCGGGAGCACGAGCTGCATGAACACCCGCTTGGGCGACGCGCCGTCGAGGGCCATGGCCTCGTAGAGCTCGTTGGTGATGTCGCGCATCGAGCCGCTGAGGATGATCGTGCAGATCGGCAGGCAGAACGCCGCGGTCGGCAGGATCACGCCGATCAGGTTGTCGTACAGGCCCACGACCGAGATCACGTAGAAGATCGGGACGATCACGGCGCTCGCGGGGACCGCGAGGCCGAGCAGGAACATCCGGAAGATGCCCGTGGTGGCCCGGGAGCGGTTGCGCACGATCGCGTACGACAGCGGCGGCACGAGCAGCACCACGATCCCGACCACGGCGACCGTCACGACGAGCGTGTTGAGGAAGTAGCGGCCGAAGCCCTGGTCGAACGCGTTGGTGAAGTTGTCGAGCGTGAACGTGGTCGGCAGGGACAGGGGGCCGCCCGCGGCGTACCCGGCCTGCGTCTGGAACGACGCGGTCACGAGCACGTAGAGGGGGATCGCGACGATCAGGAGCCAGATCGTGACCGCGACGCCCGCGCCCCAGTTGGGTCGGTTGCGGCTGCCCCTGCCTGCCCGACGGCGCAGCGGGACGCCCGCGCTCGTCGCGCCCGGGCGGGGCGCACCACCCGAGGTGGGTGACGTCGTCGGGCCGGAGACCTGCTCCGCGGGGGTGACGCTCAGGTCGTTGCTCATCACACGCCCTCCAGCTCGCTGCGCATCTTGTCGTACCCGGACAGGCGGACCATGACCAGCGAGATCGCGGTCGCCGCGACGACCAGGACCACGGCGATCGCCGAGGCCAGACCGAAGTCGAAGCCGCGGAACGCCTTCTGGTACATGTAGAAGGCCGTGATGGTCGTGTCCGTCCCGGGCCCGCCGTTGGTCAGGATGAGGACCGTGTCGAACGTCGTCAGACCGCCGACGACCATGAGGATGACCGACGTGATCATGGTGTTGCGCAGCTGCGGGAGCGTGATCGCGAAGAACGAGCGCACGCGCCCGGCGCCGTCGATCTCGGCCGCCTCGTAGAGCATGGGCGGCACGGCCTTCGCGGCGCCCTGGTAGATCAGGGCGTGCAGCGGCGTGAACTGCCACAGGCTCACGAACACCAGGACCGCGATCGCGGTCGACTGGTTGCCGAACAGGTTGCCGTCGCCGAACAGCCACTCCATCTGGGCCGGGACGCCGAAGTTCGGGTCGAGCACCGCGCGCCACAGGACCGAGACCGCGGCCGCGGACAGCAGCAGCGGCACGAAGAAGATCGCCGAGAGCACCGCGCGGTTCCACTGGTGGCCCGCGGCCCACACGCCCAGGAGCATCGCGACCGGGGTCTGGGTCACGACGCCGAGCGCCGTCAGCACGAGCGAGAGCCCGATGCTCTTGAGCATCACGGGGTCGTCGAGGAGGCGGGACCAGTTCTCGGTCCCGACGAACTCGGGGCTGCCCAGCCCGCTCCACTGCGTGAACGACAGCACGAGCACGAGGACCATGGGCAGGAGGGCGAAGAGCCCGAAGAACAGGGCGGCGGGCAGGGCCCAGACCACGCCCGGGCGGCCGACCTGGAGGTCGGCGGCGCCCGGGCGCGTGCGCCCCTGGGGTGCGCGGGTGGTCATGACGATCTCCGTCCGGGACCCGGTCAGCGCGAGGCCGGCAGGGACTTCATCGCCTGGATGAAGCCGTCGGCGTCGATCTGGCCGCTGAAGAACTGCTGGACCGCGATCTTGAGCGGGGTGCCGGCAGCCGGGGGGTACGCCTGGTCCCAGGACATCTGGAAGTGCGGCGCGTTCTTCACGAGGTCGAACTGGAAGGCGGCGTACTCGGGGCTCGCGGCCTGGTCCAGGAACTGCTCGGTGTTGGTCGTGGTCGGCAGGTTGCCGATCGCGAGCTGCGCCTCGACGAACTCGTCCGAGTACATGAGCTTCAGGAAGTCACGCACGGCGTCCGGGTAGCGGGTCTTGGCGAGCACCGAGTAGAAGTTGTTGGTGTTGCCCGTGATGTTGGCCGCGTCGCCCTTGCCGCCGTCGATCGCGGGGAAGGCCGTGTAGCCGAGGTTCGCGTCAGTCCACGCGGGGTCCACGTCGTAGTGGGTCGAGTAGTTCCACGAGCCCATGAGCTCGAACGCCGCCTTGCCCGTGCGCAGGAGCGCGGGCGAGCCGCCGTCGGTGAACTTGACCGAGTCGAAGTTGGTGCCGAACGCGCCGGCGTCGATGAGCTCGGACAGCTTGTCGAGCGCCTCGTGGCTCTCGGCCGAGTCCCACACGTCGGTGTCGCCTGCGAGCGCCTTCTCGAACAGCTCGGGGCCCGCGACGCGGTCGAACGCGTACTGGTACCACATGAGGGTCGGCCACTGGTCGGCGCCGCCGAGCGCGATCGGGGTCACGCCCTGCGCCTTGAGGGTCTCGACCGCGGCGAGCAGCTCGTCCCACGTCTCTGGGGCCTCGATGCCGGCGTCCGCGAGGACCTGCTTGTTGTGGAACAGCATGACGGGCTGCGTGCCACGCATGGGGATGCCGTAGGACTTGCCGTCGATCACGGCCGAGTTGAACACCGCGGGCAGGAACGCGTCCTTGAGCTGGGGGTCCTCGGCGATGAAGTCGTCGAGGGGGAGCAGCAGGTCGGCGTCGACGAAGGGCTCGATCGAGCCGCCGCCCCAGTTGAAGAAGACGTCCGGCGCCGCGTTGGTGTCGATGATCGTCTGGAGCTTCTGCTGGTAGTCGGCGCCCGGGATGGTGTCGAGGACGACCTTGACGTCGGAGGTCGCGTTGAAGGTGTCGACCATCTGCTGCTCGACCTTGTTGGTCGCGTCGCCGTAGACCATCACGTGGATCTCGTTCTCGGGACGGCTGGACCCGCCGGAGTCGCGGCGGGGGCCCGCCGCCGGCCGGGGGTAGCGCGCCGACCACGCCGCGGCGGGCCGCGGCGGCATCACCCGTATGGTT
>NZ_JBHXBO010000021.1:0-8301 GCF_042726775.1 Oerskovia sp. NPDC060287 | reverse complement strand
TGGACCCGCCGGAGTCGCCGCTCGCGCACGCCGCGAGCGGGAGGACCAGCGCCGACGCCACGGCTGCGGCCGTGAGCGACTTCCGCGTTCTTGTGTTCATCATCGAACCCTTTCGAAAGTTTCGGCGTCTGCGCCGAAAGTACTCGGTTGTCCTGGACTCTAAGTCGCGAACCCGTCGGGGTCAACATCGAGCCTCAACCGTTATCCACTGCGAGAACGCTGGGAACTCGATCCCGAGACACGGCAGGACACCCTTCGAAACTTTCTCCCGAGGCGCTACGCTGGCCGGCATGACCGACGAAGTTCTTCCGGGGCGGGTCACTCTCGCCGCCGTGGCCACCGAGGCCCAGGTGTCCCTCTCGACCGTGTCCAAGGTGCTCAACGGACGCACCGACGTCGCGGCCGGGACGCGCGACCGTGTCGAGGCGCTCCTGGTCCGCCACGGCTACCGGCGCCGCAAGAGCCCCACCGCCTCGGCCCCGCTCATCGAGATCGTGTTCCACGAGCTCGAGAGCATCTGGGCCATGGAGCTCATCCGCGGCGTCGAGGACGTCGCGCGGGAGAACGGCGCGAGCGTCGTGCTGACCGAGTCCGGCACCCGGCACTCCCCGGGGCCCGAGTGGATCGAGGGCGTCCTGGCCCGCCGCCCGCTCGGCGTCGTGCTCGTCTTCTCGACGCTCCCGTCCGCGGTCAAGGAGCAGCTCCGGTCCCGGGCCATCCCGTTCGCGGTCATCGACCCCGCGGGCGACCCCGAGCCCGACGTCCCCTCGGTCGGCTCCGCGAACTGGCAGGGCGGCCTCATGGCGACCCGCCACCTGATCGAGCTCGGCCACCGCCGCATCGGCGTCATCACGGGACCCGAGGACATGATGTGCTCGCTGGCCCGCCTCGACGGCTACCGCTCGGCGCTCGGCACGGCGGGACTGACCGCGGACCCGGACCTCGTCCGGTTCGGCGACTTCCACCCCCAGGGCGGCACCGACCGCGCGGACGAGCTCCTCAGCCTGCCCGAGCCGCCCACGGCGATCTTCGCGGGCTCGGACCTCCAGGCGCTCGGCGTCCTCGAGGCCGCGCGTCGCCACGGGCTGCGCGTCCCCGAGGACCTCTCGATCGTGGGCTACGACGACGTCCCCGTGGCTCGCTGGTCGAGCCCCGCGCTGACGACCATCCACCAGCCGCTCCAGGAGATGGGCCAGGAGGCTGCGCGGCTCGTCCTCAAGGCGCGCGAGGGCGACGTGACCAACACCCGCATGGACCTCGCGACGAGCCTCGTGGTGCGCGGGAGCACGGGGGCGCCCGCGAGCGCCTAGCGCGGGCGGGTCCGCCGGCGCGGGTGGGGCCCCCGCACGGCGGGCCGTCGACCCCTACGTCGGAGGCGACCTCTCCGCCACCGGGGACCACGTGACTCTCCTCACCACGACTTCCGCGTCACGCCGACCGCACGAGCGCGTCTCTCCTCCCAGAAGCAGAACTCCCGGAGGTAGAACCATGAGCACGCAGCACGTCACCGAGCCCGCCCCCGTGACCGCGGGTCTCTCCCGCCGCGAGATCCACCATGCCGCGACCGCTCCCGCGACCCCGAGCCTCTGGCAGCGCCTGCACGGCACGCCCGCGCACCCCGTGGCCATCGCCGTGGTGACGGTCGTGATCGGCACGCTCGCGGGGATCGGGACGGGCGCGCTGCTCAGCCTCTGACGGGACCAACGGCCTGCGGCGCGAGGACCTCCGGCATCTGAGGCAAGCCTCACCTCATCACTAGCGTCGGCAGCATGAACCTTGCCGAGGTCCCCCCGGGCACCCGCGTCGTCCTGACCTCGGCGCGCGCGGGCGCGCGGCTCACCCCCACGTCCGACGTGCGCCTCCGCGAGCTCGGCCTGCGCCCCGGCGCGGACGTGACCGTCGCGCTCCGGACCCCCTTCGGCGGCCGCGTCGTGCTCGTGGGCCGCCGCCGGATCGCGCTCGACGCCGCGACGGTCCGCAGGTTCGAGACCGCCCCGTGAGCTGTCCGCACTGCGAGGGGGGCGCGCCGCGCACGCACGACGGGCCCGACGGCGCCGCCCACCCCCGCGGTCGACAGGGCCCCGGCCGCGGTGCAGCCACGGCCCCGGACCTCGCCCCCGACCTGCGGGTCCTGCTCGTGGGCACGCCCAACGCCGGGAAGTCGACCCTCTTCAACCACCTCACCGGCGCACGGCAGACCACCCGGAACGTCCCGGGGACCACGGTCGACCTGGCCCGAGGATCCTGGCGGCCGCGCACCGGCACCGACCCGGTGCCCGCGACCCCGCTCGCGCTCGTCGACCTCCCCGGCACCTACTCGCTCACCCCGGTCTCGCCCGACGAGGCGGTGACGGTCGCCGAGATCGAGCGGGCCGGGGCCGAGCACGGGACCGTGACGCTCCTCGTCGCCAACGCGGCCGAGCTGCACAGCGCGCTGTTCCTGCTCGGCCAGGTCGGGACGCGGACCGAGCGCGTCGTCGTCGCCCTCACGATGACGGACGTCGCGACGGTCGACGGGCTCGCGGTCGACGCCGGGCGGCTCGCCGCCCGGCTGGGCGTGCCCGTGGTCGAGGTCGATCCCCGCACGGGGCGCGGTGCGGACGGACTGGCCGCAGCCGTCCGCGCGGTGGCCGAGCAGCCGCGGCCCGTCCTGGGTCTGCCTGTCTGCACCGCGGCACCGCGCACCGCACCCGACGACGAGCTCGACCGCATCGACGCGCTGCTCGGGTGGGCCGACGACGTCGTCGAGTCGGTCGACGCGCACCGCACCGCGACGCGCAGCCGCGCGGACCGGATCGACGCGCTCCTGCTCGACCCCTGGGTGGGCCTGCCGGTCTTCGTCCTGACGCTCTGGGCGCTGTTCCAGCTCGCGACCTGGGTCGCGGCGCCGATCATGGGCGCGACCGAGGCCCTCGTCACGGGCCCCGTCGCGAGCTTCGTGACCTGGGTGCTCGACGGCGTGGGCGTGGGCGGCGGCTGGCTCGAGGGGCTCCTGGTCGACGGCGTGGTCGCGGGCGTCGGGGTCGTCGTCGCGTTCGCGCCGCTCATGGCCCTGATGTTCCTGGCGATCGGGCTGCTCGAGGACTCTGGCTACGTCGCGCGGGTCGCGGTCCTGGCGGACCGCCTCATGCGGTCGGTCGGCCTCGACGGGCGCGTCATCATGCCCCTGATCGTGGGTTTCGGGTGCAACCTCCCGGCGCTCGCCGCGACGCGCACGCTCCCGAACGCGCGGCAACGGCTCCTCACGGGCCTCCTGGTCCCGTACACCTCGTGCCCCGCCCGGCTGACGGTGTACGTCCTGCTCGCGGGCACGTTCTTCCCGCGGCACACCGGGCTCGTGGTGCTCGCGATGTACGTGCTGAGCGTCGCGCTGGTGCTCGTCGGGGCGCTGGCGCTGCGGGGCACGCTGTTCCGCGACCTGGCACACGAGCCGCTCGCGCTCGTCCTCCCGGCCTACCACGTGCCGCGCCCGGTCCCGCTGCTCGTGACGACGGGTCGTCGCGTGCTCGCGTTCCTGCGCGGTGCGGGCACGATCATCGTGGGCGTCCTCGTCGTCGTCTGGCTCCTGCTCGCGGTCCCCGTGACGCCCGGGCACGCGTTCGGCGAGGTGCCCGTGCACGACTCGGCCTACGGGCGCCTGACCGACCAGGTCGCTCCGGTCTTCTCCCCGGCCGGCTACGGCGACTGGCGCACCACGAGCGCGCTGGTCACGGGCTTCGTGGCCAAGGAGGTCGCCGTGGGCGCGCTCGCGCAGGCGTACGCGGTCGACGAGCCCGTGGGCTCCTCACCGGGCGAGCTCGGCGAACAGCTCCGGGCCACGCTCGACGAGACGTCGGGCGGGCACGCCCCCGCGGCCGCGCTGGCCTTCATGGTCTTCGTGCTCGCCTACACGCCGTGCCTCGCGACGGTCGCCGAGCAGCGGCGGATGTTCGGGTGGCGCTGGACCCTGGGGGCCGTCGCGGTCCAGCTGGGCGTCGCGTGGGTCCTGTCGGTCGCGACCTTCCAGCTCCTGCGGCTCGTCTGGTGAGCGCCCTGGTACCCGCCGCGCCGAGGCCGGCGCCCGACCTTCGTGAGGGCGTCGCACCCCGTGAGGTCCTGCGGCCCGTGCTGGCGCGACTCCGTGCCGGCGTCGCGGTCGGCGCCCTGGCGGCCGACCTGGACCTCGACCCGCGACTCGTCGATGCGGCGGTCGCTCAGCTCGTCCGCCTGGGGCTCGCGCGGGAAGCGGGGCCCCGCCGGACGCGGTCGGGCGAGACGTCAGCCCTCGGCTGCACGGCGCGCGCCGGCGGCTCGGGCTGCGCACCCCCTCCTCGGGAGGGCACGGAGCGTCGGACCGCTCTCGCGTGCGCGGGGTGCCCGCTCTGGTCCGCGTCGCCCCGGCGTGGTTGACGCCCACCCACGGGCGGCACCTCGCGCACCACGGCATTCTTTGTGCACCGGACGAGAATTCTTTCGCCGCGCCCCGTCACGATCGCCGCATTCGCCGAGAAGGTCTCGACTGCCGCCCACCCACCCCTGTCCGCCCACCGAGGATCGTTGGCATCTCGGCACTCCTGACGCTCCACCAGCCCCGCTGCGGCCGCCCGAGAAGCCCGAGAGAATGCGGCAGACCAGCGAAGGAATGCCTTTCCTCAGGCAGCCTCAGGCGAGGCTTTCCTTGCTGGAAAGAATGTGCAAGGAATGCTAGAAATCGTGGTATGACCACAGCGAAGAACCTCGGGCGCTATCCGCTGGTGATGGCGACGGTCCTGGTCGCGGCCGTCGCCGGGGTCCTCTCGCTCACCCCCTGGTCCTCGATCGTCCCGTGGCTCGTGTCGGCCTACGCACTGGCCGTCGCGGGCTGGACGGGCGTGGGCATGCTCCGTGACCTGCTCCGCGGGCACGCCGGGATCGACATCCTCGCCGTGACGGCCGTGACGGCCGCGGTCGTCGTCGGTGAGTACTGGGCTGCCCTCGTCGTGGTGCTCATGCTGACGGGGGGCGAGGCGCTCGAGGACTACGCGGCGAACCGGGCCCGCCGCGACCTCTCGGCACTCATGTCCCGCGCTCCCGCGACGGCGCACGTGCTCGGCGGCGGCTCGCTGCGCGACGTCCCCGTCGACGAGGTGCGCCCCGGAGACCTGGTCGTGGTCCGCCCGGCCGAGGTGGTCCCCGTCGACGGCGAGCTCGTCAGCGACCGGGCGGACCTCGACGAGTCGTCGCTCACGGGCGAGCCCCTGCCGGTCGAGCGGCAGCGGGGGGACGAGGTCCCCTCGGGCGGCATCAACGGGCAGCAGGCCATCACGCTGCGCGCGACCAGGTCGGCCCGCGACAGCCAGTACCAGCAGATCGTCGCGCTGGTCGAGCAGGCGACCACGAGCCGGTCACGGACCGTCCGGCTGGCCGACCGCTTCGCGGTCCCGTTCACCCTCGTCGCGCTCGCGATCGCCGGGCTCGCCTGGTGGGTCAGCGGGGACGGCACCCGGTTCGCGGAGGTACTCGTCGTGGCGACCCCGTGCCCGCTGCTCATCGCGGCGCCGGTCGCCTTCATGGGCGGGATGAGCCGCGCCGCGCGCGAGGGCGTGATCGTCAAGTCGAGCGAGACCCTCGAGAAGCTCGACCGCGCGCGCACGGTGGCGTTCGACAAGACCGGGACCCTCACCCACGGTCGTCCCGCGCTCGCACGCGTCGAGACCACCGGGAGCCTGGATCCCGACGAGGTGCTGCGGCTGGCTGCGTCGGCCGAGCAGTACTCGAGCCACGTCCTGGCCGACGCCGTCGTGGAGGGCGCTCGGCAGCGCCGGCTCCAGCCGGCCGAGGGCACCGACGCCCACGAGGTCCCGGCGCACGGTGTCCGGGCGCTCGTCGCGGGCCGGGAGGTCGTCGTGGGGAAACGCTCCTACGTCGCCGCCCGGACGGACACCACGGTCGAGCCCGCCGTGCTCCAGCCCGGTGAGCTCGCGGTCCACGTCGCGGTCGACGGCATCCCCGTCGGGGCACTGGTGCTGCGCGACGAGGTGCGTGCCGAGGCCGCGACCACGGTGAGCACGCTCCGGTCCCTGGGTGTCGACCACGTCATGATGCTCACGGGCGACCAGCGGACGACGGCCGAGCACGTCGCCGCGGCCCTGGGCATCGACGACGTGCGTGCCGAGTGCTTGCCCCTCGACAAGGTCGAGGCGGTCCGGGACGCCCCCGCGCGCCCCGTGGTCATGGTGGGCGACGGCGTGAACGACGCCCCGGTCCTGGCCTCGGCCGACGTCGGGATCGCCATGGGAGCGCGCGGCGCCACGGCCGCGAGCGACTCGGCCGACGCGGTCGTCCTGCGCGACGACGTCTCGGCCGTCGCTGCAGCCGTGCGGGTCAGCAAGGACACGCTCCGGGTCGCGCTGCAGAGCATCTGGGTCGGCATCGGGCTCAGCGTCGCGCTCATGCTGGTCGCCGCGCTCGGGTTCCTCCCCGCGCTCGCGGGCGCCTGGATGCAGGAGGGGGTGGACCTCGTCGCGATCCTCTGGGCGCTGCGAGCGAGCCGCGGCGCGCGCCCCTCCGCTCCCCCGCGGACGGTCGGCGCTCTCCCTCCGACGGTCGACGATCCCTCGCGGACCGAGCCCGCGGTCGCCGTGCGCTGAGCCCGACCGGCTCCCCGGCCGGACCCGAGACCCCGAGGCGAGCGCCGTCGTCGGGCACGCGGACCCTCCCCCGGACGCGGACCACGGCCCGACCGCCTCCCTCAGGCGCCCCGCGCGGAAGCCGGGCAGACTCGAACGAGTGAGCCCGGCGCCCCGCACCCACCGTCCCGCCCGACGCCCCACCCGCGCGACGGGCTGGATCGTCGCTGCCGGGGTCGCCGTCCTCGCGTTCACGGTGCGGTGGAGCCTCGTGGGCGGGACGGTCGGCGTCCGCGACTACCAGGGGTACGACGACGGCGTGTACTTCTCGTCGGCCGTCGCCCTGGTGCACGGGCTGGTGCCCTACCGCGACTTCACGCTCCTGCACCCGCCCGGGTCGATGCTCGCCCTGACGCCGTTCGCCGCCCTGACCGCGTGGACGAGCGACAGCGACGCCCTGGTCGCCGCACGCGTGGGCGTCATGGTGGTCGGGGCGACGAACGCCGTCCTGGTGACGCGGGTCGCCCGGTACTGGGGAACGACGTCTGCGGTCGTGGGCGGGGTCCTGTACGCGGTCTCGTTCGCCGCGTCGTGGGCCGAGCGCATCACGCTGCTCGAGCCGCTCGGCTCGCTGTGCCTGCTCGGCGGGGTGGTCCTGCTGCTGCGCGGCCTGCCGGGCGCCGAGGCGGGGGCGCGCCCGGGCTGGCTCTGGGCGGGCGGCGCCGTCCTGGGGCTCGGCGCCACGGTCAAGATCTGGGGCGTCGTCCCGCTGCTGGTCGTGGTCGTCTGGTTGCTCGTGACGGCCGGCTGGCGAGCCGCGCTGCGCGCGAGCGCCGGGGCGCTGGGCGCGGTAGTGGTCGTCCTGGCGCCGTTCGCGCTCGCAGCCGGCTCGGACATGCTCCGCATGGTCTTCCTGGACCAGCTCGGGCGGCCGCGCGAGACGGACACGGGCATCGAGCAGCGGCTCGCCTGGATCGCCGGGACGGGCAGCACCACGTGGGTCACCACCCCGACGGCGCAGCTCGCCCTCGTCTGGGCCGTCCTGGCAGCGGTGCTCGTCGCGGCGGTCGCCGCCTGGTCCGGGAACCGTGGCCGCCTGTGGGTCACCCTGCTCGTCGTCCAGACCGTGGTGCTGCTGGCCTCGCCGTCGGCCTACCAGCAGTACGCAGCGTTCGTGACCCCGGCCCTGGTGCTCGTGGTCGCCGCCGCGGTCTCGCTCGTCCCCGCGGGAGGCCGGGGGCTCGTGGCCGCGGGGGCGTGCCTGGGCCTGGGGCTCGCGACGGCCGCACCCGCCCCACCTCGTCCCACCCCGTTCCCGGCGGCCGAGCTGCGCGCGGCCCTCCCCGAGGAGGGCTGCGTCCAGGCGGACTCGCCCGCCCTGCTGGCCCTGACCGACGTGCTGAGCCGCGACCTGGACCGCGGGTGCGAGCTCCCCGTGGACCTGTCGGGGTACGCGTACGACGTGGGGGCGCGCGACGCCGCAGGGCAGGCCGTGCCGCGCGACCGGAACGCCGCGTGGCAGCGCGAGGCGCTGCGCTACCTGACATCGGGGTCCGCGACGCTCATGGTGCGCTCGGTCGGGAACGGGTTCGACGAGTCGACCCTGCGGACGCTCGACGAGACGACGACCACGGTCCTGGAACGGCGCGGCGTGCGGGTCCTGGTGCCGGACGGGGAGCAGTAGGCGTCCCGGTCTCGCCCGTCGGCCGACGAC
>NZ_JBHXBO010000020.1:0-32527 GCF_042726775.1 Oerskovia sp. NPDC060287 | reverse complement strand
CCTCGCTGCCCTGGGCGAGGGGCTCGATGGACACCTCGATCGACTCGATCTCGATCGGGACGTCGCCCGTGTTCCGGAGGCGTGCGGTGACGAGCGGAGAGACGCCGTTGTGGATCAATGCGTAGTTGATCGCCTCGTGGTACGCCACGACCACGTCGAGCGAACCGATGCTGACGGAGAGTCCACGAACACCAGGGCTGACCGTGTGCCGTTCTCCCTGCGCCGAGTCGGGCACGATCGGCTCCGGCTGGAGGACCGAGTCCTCGAGCGGTTCGACGACATCGTGAGGCGCCGGTGCATCCAGGTCCATCGTCGTGAGGTCCGCACCAACGAGCGGCGGAGCGGACGACGAATCGGATGCTCGTTCGTCGGTCACGGTCGCCAGGGGCCCCGTGGCCAGTGCACCAGCCCGCAGCGTGACCAACCGTTCGATCGTCAGCTCAAGGTCGAGCGACTCTGCGAGCAGGATCATCGTGTCAAGGGCACGGTCCGTCTGCTGCCGGGTGATTGCCGCTGCATGCGCCCACCGGTTCGACGTCTGGATCAGTTCTTCCGCCCACGCGCGCTGCGAAGCGTCGACGTCCGTGAAGACTGCTCGCTCGTGCCGCACGATCCGGAGAAGCAGGCGGGGGTCGGAGGCCTCAGCCTTGAAGGGACGCCCCAGGCGAGCCGATTCCTTGGCTTCGTAGAGCGGTACCCAGACCTTGCCGTGAACGGCAGCCGTCATCCGCTCGTCAATGATCGGGCGAAGGCCCTCGCCCAGTGCGTCGAGTCCACGCCCGAGGCGTTCCTTGTCGGTGAGGTCCATGCGGGTACCCGATTTCTTGCGTCCGTCGAGATGCGCGGCGTCGCGCTGATCGCGCGACATGAGCGACCAGGAGAATCCTGGCAGAGGGACAAGACAGCGGGTGAATTTACGGCGGGTGAAGTGACGGGCTAGGCCACACAAGGAGCACGAAGATCAGCGCCCATCCTCAACCTCGGATCTCGTGAGCTACCTGGTTCGCTGCTAGCCACTCACCTACTTCTCCGACGACAAAGAGGGCCACGCCCACCTGGTCGCCACATCGAAGGGCATCGGTCGTGAATCCTGCCACCGAGAACCAGAATGCATCGGCTCCACGAACGTTGGCGCCACGCAATGCGAGAATCTCGGAGCGCCCGGTACGTCGAGCTCGTGCCGAAACACCTGCCACGACCCGGTGGCCCTGGAGGTCGAAGTCAGGGTCCTCGCTCGTGCGGGCATCGTGATAGCCGAGTGCCCTCAAGAAATCAGAGGCGGCCTCGTCAGCCCCTCGCCAGTCACTACCGATCCGAGGAGAGAACGCTCGACCGCGCGCCTTGAGTGCACTCCGCGAGTTGAGTGCAGCCACCCTGGCGACAAGTTCTTGCTCAAAACCCTCCAGCAACGAGCTGAGCTGTGCGATGTCGGCTCGAGCACGAGCGAGCCTGCGCCCCGACAGCTGGGTGTTCTGGTAGCGCACCATCCGTTGTCTGACAGCACCGAGGAAGTGCTCAGTCATGGCATCGAACTCGTCCTGTGTCGCCACTCCGTAGCCGATCCAGGCCGAGTTGAGCTCCCGACGAAGCACACCGCACCAAGCATCCGGTCGCCGCCCCTCCTGGACGAGAGTCAGAAGATACGTACGCAGGTTGGAGGCCGCGTGGACACAGACGTGGTGTGCCTCGCGCAACGCCAGCTTGGTCGGGACGTCGGACGGCATGACGACCCCCGCACGCGCCGCCGAGGCCAGGGGAGAAAGGATGAGCGGCGAACAGTACGCCAACGTCACCGAGAGCGACTCCAGCCAGTCAAGGTCTCGCAGTATCCCCTCGGGGGTGCTCGCCATCACCCGACTGCGCCGGTCGATGTCGAACGCCACGGCGCGCAATCTCTCTTCGACGATCGACGCGTCGGGCTGCCAGAACAGCCAGCCTGCCGGTGCCCGCCCCCAAGCGCGGGGCGCCTTCCACCCCGTGGGCGGAGCCCATCCCCGCTCCGGGGCGGGCCACCCCGGTGGAGCCGTCCACACCAGCGGAATCGTCACGTAGTCGATCGCGCCCCAGGCAAGTGGTGACGACTCCTTCTCGACGATCTCGACAACAGTCCGCAATCGTTCGACCGCGGCTGTGTCGTCCGGAGACGGTTCGACCAAGGACCACCAGTGCCAGTCCGAACCTGGTCTCTCCCACCCCGGGTTGGGTTCCCAGAGCGGCGGGGGATGCCAGCCCGCACGCGGCACAGGCCATCCAGGGGCCGGCCTCCAGACGAGAGGAGCACCGGACAGCTTCAGCCGACCATCAAGAAGGTGAAGGTCCTGATCGAGATGGACCGCCCAGACGAATCCGTCCCACCACCGGAGCCTTCCTGTCCCGCCGGGGTCCGGATGCCACCCAGGAGAGGTCGACGCGCCCCCGGCGGCATCGACCTCCTCGCTCACGCCACCTCCGGCAGAAGCTCGCTCCGCTCGCCCTTCCACATCACGACGAGCTCGTCGCGCGCACGCGTCGCGGCCACGTAGAGCAGGGAGCGCTCCCGGAGCGTCGCGTCGTCGCGGTCGGCCTCGGGCAGGTGGGACAACCGCTGCAGCCCCGGCACGGTGTCGAGCCCGAACAGCAGGACGCGCTTGAACTCCATGCCCTTGGAACGGTGCATCGTCATGATGACGGGCCTGCCCTTGTCGACCGACGCATCGCTGGACACGAAGCGCGCCTCGACACCGTGGTCGGCCAGGCCGCTCTGGAGCTTGCCCGCGACCGCCTGGGTGTACACCAGCAGTCCGATCGTCTCGGGTGCGTCACCGGCTGCGATCCACGCGCGGACGATGCGCGCCGCCTCGCGGTACTCCTCGGCGAGCGAGGTGCAGGCGACGAGCTCTGGGGTCGGGCCGGTCCGGGCGGAGCGGTACCCGTCCGACGACGCGGCCTCGCCGTCCAGGTCGACGATCCTCTGCTCGTCGAGGATCCCGGTCGCGTAGTGCAGGTTCTGCGCCGTGGTCCGGTAGTTCAGGGTCAGCCGTCGCGAGCGACCACGGATGTTGATGCCGTACTTCGAGAGGACGATCTTCTGACCGTAGATGCGCTGCTGGGAGTCCTCCGCGAGGAAGAGGTCGTCCTTTCCTGCCTCGACGAGCGAGCGCAGGAACAGCAGCCGGCTGGGAGAGAGGTCCTGTCCTTCGTCGACGAGCACGTGGTCGGCGGGGCGCGCCCCTCCGGCGTCCACGGCTGCGTCGAGGTACGTCGCGGCGACGAGGGCCTTCTCGTCCCAGTCGGTCGAACCGGCGGCGGCTGCCGCAGCACGGTATGCCTCGACGACGTCCCAGATCGCGTTGCGCCGTGCCCGGTCGAGCGCGACCCCTCGCCCGGGGCGCCGGACCTTGAGGTAGGACTCTCGGGTCAGGACGCGGTTGGGCAGGACGACGGTCGTGTACTCGGCCTCCAGGAAGGCCTCGCTGCGCAGCTCGGTCGGGAGCTTCGTCCCCCCGCTGTCGATCGCGGCGCCCCATGATGCGTGCGCCGTGAGGTCGAGGACGTGGTGCGGGCGGGGGCCGAGCACGTCGGCGACGGGCCCAGGAGCTCCGGAGGCGTTGCCTCCCAGCTTTCTGTCGGCGTCTCTCAGGATGCGGTAGGCGATTGCGTCGACGCTCGCGATGTAGATCCCCGGGCTGCCGAGCCTGTCGACGATCGGCAGCCGCGGGTCGAGCAGGCGGAGATTCTCGGCGAGAGACGCGGCCAACGTCTTGTTGTAGGTGGTGAGGACGATCCGCGCCGTGGGGTCGGTCCGCGCGAGGTGCTTGGCCCGGTGGAGCAGGACGACCGTCTTGCCGGTACCGGCGCCTCCGGAGAGGCGGAAGGACCCGTTTCTCGGGCGGACGGCGTAGTCGCGCTGCTCGGGGTGCAGGAAGACGCGCCACTTGCCGAAGTCGTCGTCCTCGATGGCCTGGCGCAGCTCCTCGTCGTCCTCGATGAACGCGAACTGGAGGCCTGCGGCCGGGTGCTGGAGCGCGACGAGCAGGTCGTCGTCGGTCTCCTCGCCGACCTGTGCCGTGGGCGGGACGACGACCGTCCCGTCCGGGCGTGCGACGCCGATCCCGTAGCTGGCCTTGACGGCGTCCAGCTTCTTGCCGGTCGCGAGGTCGAGGACTGCTTCGCCCTGCCAGGCGACGTTCGTCGTCCCGGCGACGTTGAGCAGCGCCCCTTCGTCGGTGATCGTCAGGGCACGCTCGGCGAACGCCCTCTCGATCCCGAGGTCGAGCAGCTGGTCGAGCGTGACGCCCTGCGTCTCGAGCAGGGGGTAGACCGTCATGTCGACGTCCTCAGGGAGCGGCTTGGGCTTCTCGGTCGCCCCGACCGGTACCGTGCCCTCGCCCCCGAGCGCTCCTGCGATCGCAGCCTCGACCGCGGACGCCGCGTCGGCCGCGACCAGCTCCGCGATCCCGTTGCGCGGGTTGATGACCAGCTGGACCGTCTTGGCGAAGGTGATGGCGTCGTCGTGCGGGTAGGCGCCCAGGTAGACGTAGTGCGCGTCGGAGGCCTGGCCCTGGATCTTGACGAGCACTGCGCGCCAGAAGTCGTTGATGCGGCCCGTACGGACCCGGGGGTCGATGGTCCCCTCGATGGGCTCGATGTGCAGGCCGGGGGTCGCGTCGCTCTCGCCGAGCTTCTCGAGGAAGGCGAACGCGGCCTTCTTGACGCTCCCGTCGAGCTTTCCGGTCTGCTGGGGGCCGAAGATGATCTGGGGCATCAGGCGCGCCTCTCTGCGGTGAGTGCTGCACGGAGCACGTCGATGTCGGGTTCCACGAGCTGCCAGCCGTGGGCGAGCAGGTCGTCGCGGTCTTCCTCGGTGAGCTCCTCGTGGAGGATCGTGACGCGGCGATCCTCCCACGCGAGCGACAGCGTGATGCCGTCGCCCAGCTCGGTACCGAGAGTCGGGGCGGAAAGACCGTCGTCGGCCAGGTCGGCGAGCGCCGCCACGAGGAGTTTCTCGACGCCCAAGGCCTCCTCGTAGACGTGCTGCCAGTCGCCGTCGGGCAAGGCGTTCTCGCTGCCCTCGACGAGCACGTCGGGGCCCGACGGCGGAGCGACCACGGGCACGGGGGCGTCGCCCACGAGGAGCGAGCGCGTGGTGACGACGGTGGGCGAGACGCGGAGGTTCAGCAGGTTGGAGAGCCGGAGCCACTCACGCCAGGCGTCTCGGTGCTGCTCACCCAGGGAGCCGTCGGCGTCGTCGAGCACGAGGGCGACCTCGGTCGTGAGGCTCTTCTCGTCGAGGAGGCGGATGCCGAGGACGAGCGTGCCGTAGTGCCAGAACCAGGTCCTGGTGTCACCGGCAGGTGGAGCCTCGCCGTCGAGCACCGCGAGGGCGAGACCGGCGAGCGGGACCCCGGAAGGCGCCAGGTAGCCCTTGGACTTCCCCAGTGCGAGCAGCGGGAGCCATCGGGCCAGCGCTTCTCTGGCCTCGGGGAGCGGGGACTGGACCCAGCCGAGCAGGAGCTCGAGAGGGTTGCGCTGGACGAGGTCGAGCGTGGACGGCGTGATGGTGCCGCCAGAGCTCTCGAGCACCACGGCCTGGCTGCCGGGCACGAGCCACGGCACGGCGACGGGCAGGTCGCTGGGCTTCTCGGCACCGTCCAGGTCGGCCCAGGTCAGCGCGACGACCATGTACCCGCCGTCGCGCAGGTCGCGCCGCTTGGCGGCGTCGTCGGCGACGCGGTCGTGGGTGGGGGACGCGTGGTAGCGCCAGCCGTCGGTGAAGATCGCCACGGGTGGCACGTTCCGCTGCCCCGCGGTGAGGACGAAGTCCGGCTTGGCGCCGAGGACGAACTGCTGCGGGTCCAGTCGCCACTGCGCACCGCCACCGAGCGTGATGCGCCACGAGCTGCCGACGCTCGTGGGCACCTCCTTGACCGTCGCGCCCATCCCTTCGAGACGGGTGCGCAGCACCTGGCGGAACTTCTGCTCGAGCTGGGACTCGGGGTCGGGGGACGGAGGCTCGTCGGCCGTGACCGTCCAGGCCATCTCCTCGGGGACCGTCGGCTCGTCCTCGCCGGGCTCGGTCCTCGCGCCGGACCGCAGGATCTCGCCGAGGTACCGCTGACCTGTGGCGCGCGAGGTCTGGCTCACGAGGTGGGCGGGCGCGAACGGCAGCAGGCAGCGGTCGCACGCGAGCTTTCCCTCGACCTGGCAGGGGCAGTCGCGCAAGACCTCCCATGCCCGCCGGAGCATGGCCCAGACGGCCTTCTCGTCGGCGAGCTCCGCGAGGTAGCCGGTCCCACCAGGAACCTTGTCGTGCAGGAGCAGCGCGCTGGGGTTCTGGCCGTCCTCGTGGCGCGTGGGGTCGACGATCGAAGTGATCTCGATGTGGTCGGGCGACCCGCCGAGCCGCTCGCGGAGGGCGAGCAGGACCGCGGCGGACAACGAAGGCAGGGAGAAGCCGTCGCCGACGGTCACGGCCGTCGGCAGGCGCATGACGAGACCTTCGGTGCGCAGGCTGCGGGCGAGCGCGATGCTTGCCGTCTTCTCTGTCGTCGCCTTGCGCTGCGGGCACCAGGGCCGGTGCTCGGCCGAGCTGTTTGCTCCGGTCGAGGTGTCGAGCTTGCCGCAGCTCGTGCACACCCTGAACAGCGGGGCGTCGATGATGCTGCCCGCGATCTCGTGCGTGGTCCCCCGTCCGGCGCTCCTGCCGAGGTTGAGCCAGCGGATCGACAGGTCGCGCAGGTGCTTGGCGCCGAACCCGTAGCCGTCGACGTACCACTGGCGCGTGATGTGGGAGGGATCGACGTCCGCGAGGGTGAGGACGGTGAACCCCTCGCGCACACGCTCGTCGCGACGGTCGTCGATCGCCGCCTCCTCACGTCGGACGGCGGCGGAGACGGACCGCAGCTCGACGACCTGGAGCCTCTGGTCGACGTCGGCGATCGCCTGGTCGTCGCACCGTGGGCAGGCGGGCACCGAGGTGGTCGTCCCGGTCTCCCCCACGTCCAGGACATATCCGCACGCAGGGCAGCACGCCCAGGTGCGCACGGCGGCGTTGTCCCGGCCGAGCTCGATCGCGTCGATCTCGATCGCGTAGCCGCTCGCGTAGAACGTCGCTCCCGGAGCGAAGTCCTTCAGGGCCTGCGCGGAGCCTCGTTCGAGGACGAGGGGCTCGTACTGGTACGTCTGGGTGTCGGGATCCATCCAGCTGACGGCGACCTCGAGGGACACCGAGTCGTCGAGCAGCGTGTAGTTGGGGAAGAGCCCGAACTCTTCGAGCACGCTCACCCAGTACTCACTGCGCAGGCTCGCGAGCTGGTCGCGCGTGAGTCGCAGCGCGGCGTGAGCGGTGCGTCGGTCGACCTTGTCGCTGTCCGTGGCCGCGGGCGACTCCGCACGCTGGTCGAGCTCGACGAGGCTCTTCTGGATCTCCTGCTCGCGGAACTGCAGTGCTTCGACGCGCGTGGTCCAGGCGTGGGACGCGGCGTGGCAGCGCACTCCCAGGCCGCTCGTCCCCGGGACCTCTCCGTCCTGCATGGCCCACGCCCGCAGGCGTGCCACGACGTCGGGGTTCAGGTTGTCGAAGCCGGCGAGGAAGCGGTCGAGGTAGGCGGTCGCGTGCACCTCTGCCTCGTCGACCAGGGTCCCGAGGTAGGTCCCCTCCCCGGTCGAGCCGAGCGCGTCCTTCGCGGTCTTGGGATGCGGGGAGTCCTTGCGGCGGGCGAGCGCGTCGGCCACCGAGGCCAGGTACTGGCGTTGCAGGATCTCCTCGGCGTCGAGGTAGGTCGCCGGCGGGCGCACCTCGCCGTTGATGACCGTGAGCGGCTCGGCGAACCGCGGGAGCTGGTCGCCGCGGCCCGTGACGAACGCGAGCGCGAGCGCGTTCCCGGTCAGTCGGCCCGCACGGCCGATGCGCTGGAGGTACGAGGCGACGCTCCGCGGGAGCGAGGCGAGCATCACGGTCGACAGGTCGCCGATGTCGATGCCCATCTCGAGGGTCGGCGTGGCGACCAGGACGTTGGGGGCGTTGGGCGCCGGGGTGGTCGACTTGAACTGGTTCTCGTACTCGAGGCGCACCTTGTCGTCGAGGAGGCTGGTGTGCTCCCGGGCGACCACGCGACGCACGTCGTGGGACGCGTACATGTCGCGGTAGAAGTTGTCGCGGACCTGGTAGCGGCGCTGCTTGCCGGAGCACCGGGCGACGAGGCACCCGGCGTCGTCGAGCTGGTCGACGACGCGCTCGGTGCCGTGCGTGACCGTCCGGCACACGGTGCACTCGAGCGCGAGACGCCCGGCTTCGAGGTCGTCGAGCCGGGCGGCCTGCACGACGACGTCGCGCGGCTGGAGGTGGAAGGTCTGGGCTCCTGAGGTCGAGGTCTGGGCGCCGACCACACCTCGGCGTTCGAGGTGCTGGAAGAGGAGCCGGGCGAGCACAGCGCCGTCCGTCTTGGGCACGCCCAGGCACTTCGCGGTCCATCCGGCGTACCAGCCCTGGGCAGCCCCGACGGGCTCGAGGTCCGAGTCCTTGACGGCCCCCGACCCACCGACGCGGGGGAACGCGGGGGCACTGTTGCCGCGCCCGAATCCGGGCATGCCCTCGTGGCGCGGGCGTCCGCCCGTGATCCACCAGCGGTTGCCGTCCTCCCGGCGGAAGCGCTCGAACCACTCGTGCTGGATGGCGCCTCGCGTGCGCAGGCGTTCGACGACGCCTCGCACCCAGGCGACGAGGTCGCGGTGATCGGGGGCGAAGGTGTCGAGCGATCCCTGGACGGTGGCGTCGGCCAGGGCGCCTTGCGCGCTGGCCGCCATGACGGCCTCGTCGACCTGGACCTCGGCGACGACGCTGCCCGTGGCTTCGAGCGTGCGCCCGACGGCGGAACGCAGCCCGAGCTCGAGCAGCACGTCGAGCAGGAGTCGCGTCGTGACGCGCTTGCGCGCCTTGTCCGACGGCGAGGGCATGGTCTCTGCCTGCCAGAACGGCGCGAACTTGTCGCGTTCGGCGTAGGCGGGGGGCAGGAGGCGGTAGCGCGCGTTCTTGTCGTCACCTGCGAGGTCGATGACGGCACGGGTCAGAGCTTCGAGGTCGGTCGGTTCGTCACCGATGGCCTGACGCAGGACTGCGCGCAGGGTGAGGCTGTGCGACCGCGCCTGGACGAACCCGGCGCGGTGCGCAGCGTCCTGGACGCTGTCGGTGAAGACGAGGGCCTTCTTCTCGGCGGTGTCGAGCCCCGAGGTCCCGAACAGTCCGGACAGCGTCACGGACAGGAGCGTCGCGATCGCGGACCCGAGGAAGCGGATGCCGTCCTTCTGGGCGCACGACGGGCACGTGTCGTCGACCGATGCCTCGCCTGCGCCCTCGCCGTGGTGGGTCAGGACGGGCAGCACGGTGTCGTCACCGAGGTCGGCGTCCTCGGGCCGGGTCGCGACGAGGCGACGCTCGGGGACGACGAACCACCACAGGCCGTCGACCTTCTCGCCAGCCCGGGCCTTCTCGTCTTCCGCGGTGGCGTGCACGAGCGGGCGGAAGCGGTCGTCGCGACGCGCGTGGCGCTGGCGGATCGTGACGTCCGTCGGGTCGAGGTCCGTCCCGGTCGGAGCCAGCACGACGCCCCACCCGGAGCGGCCGCAGTGCCGGCAGTAGATCGCGGGAAACACCTGGCCCGCTGTGCTGGTGGCCCCCGGTTCGCCGGCGTCGACGAGCATCCCGTCGTCGCTCCACGAGAGTCGTGCGGTGTCGGTCGCGGCCCGGTCGACGCGTGTGAGCTCGCGGACCCACAGGTGCACGTCGACCGAGAGCCCGCGGCGGTCGATGCTCTGGACCGCACGGAGGTGGCTGAGGGCGCCCAGGACGGCGGTCAGCACGAGGACAGGGTCGCCTGTCGTGTGCCAGGGGTCGCGGACCTCGGGCAGGACCGCAGGGACCAGGTCGGTCAGATCGATGGCGTCGCCGGTCTCCCGGACGAGGCGCTGGACGAGCGGGTGCGCCTTGGCGAGGGCCAGGAGCAGCTCGTCGTCGGCGTCGTCGAGGGCGGGACGCGCCCACCCGTGCCCGACGGCGAGCCCCCCGTCCCCGACGCCCTCCGGCACGACCCGGTACAGGTGGGAGAAGACCCCGCGGGTCGCTGCGTCCGGCGGTCGTTCGCCGCCGTCCTCCAGCGCTATGGTGAGGTCGGCGAGGGCCTGGGCGTCGAGGTCGAGCGGCGCCCAGCCGCGACGACTGACGACGTCCGCGGCATCACCGACCCACTCCTCGAGGCTCAGGCGCGACTCGGTGACGACCGCCTCGTCGGGGAAGTTCTCGCCGAAGACCGTGCGGGCGAAGGTCAGCATCGCGCTGGCGTCGCCCTTGTCGCCGAGGGTCGCCGAGGTTGCGACGGGGGTGATGCGTCCCAGCGGCCGCAGCCAGTCCTCAGGGGTGAGGCGGGCATCGTCCTCGGACCAGTGGCTCTTGAGCGTCAACCCGAGGCGGCGCAGGAGCATCGAGACGTCGGTGCCCTGCGCGCCGTCGTAGGTGTGGAACTCGTCGAGCACGAGGTACTGGAGGCTGTGCGCGCTCTGCGCCCAGATGTTCGCGTCGGGTTCGCGGAGCAGCATCTGGTCGAGCATCTTGTAGTTGGTGAGCAGGATGTCGGGCGCGGTGTCCCGGATGACGTCGCGGCTCGTGATCAGGCTGTCGGGCATGACCTTGGAACGCTGCGGCCCGTCCTGGCCCGTGAACAGGGCGGCGGTGATCCCACCGAGGTCCGGGTTGCCCGTGATCATCCTGGCGAGACGCTGGGCCTGGTCGTTCGCGAGGGCGTTCATCGGGTAGAGGACGATCGCCTTGGTCCCTGTCACCCCGGCGCGCTGCGCTCGCAGGACGTGGTCGAGGATCGGGTAGAGGAAGGCCTCGGTCTTTCCCGAACCCGTCCCGGTCGTCACGAGCGTCGGCAGCGGCCGAGAACGCTGCGCGTCCAGCCCCGCGCTGCTCAGCCGGGCGAAGGCCGCCGCCTGGTGACCGTAGGGCGTGAACCCGCCGTCCCAGTCGAGCGTGTCCCGCCACCCGTCCCGGGCGGGGCGGAACGGCAGGCGCAGGCGCACGTACGGGCCACGGAACAAGCCGTGCTCAGGGGACTGGAGGAACTCCTCGAGCGCCGCCTGCATGTCGTTGTCAGCCAGCGCGAACGTCGTCTTGAGGTATTCGAGCAGGCTCGCGCGCAGGGACTCGGCCTGGGAAACGGGGAGGAGCTCGCTCACGCCTGCAACCTACCGGGGATCTGTGACATCTGTCCCGGATGCTCGCGGGACTGTTGGACCCGTTGTCTTGGTGATCTACCGGACCGGGTGAACTTTGGACGCGGCTGCGAGCAGGGCGTCAGCGCATCACTAAGTTGCCCTCATGACGAAGCCCTCCGCATGTCTCTCTCACCGCGATCGGGCGCTGGTTCGTGCGGTTGGGCATCAACCGTCGCCGCGACCTGGATCCCGACGGATCCTCCAACAGGGTCGTCGGCAAGATCACCGCGCGGTTCCCCGGCCACATGATCCACCTCGACCTGAAGAAGGTCGGACGCATCCCCGACGGCGGCGGATGGCGCGCTCACGGACGCGGATCACCAGGCGCGAAGGCCGCAGCCCGCACCAATACCCGTGGCACACGAACCGGCTACGTCTACCTGCACTGCGCGATCGACGGGTACTCCCGCCTGGCCTACACCGAGCACCTGGCCGATGAGAAGGCCACCACGACGATCGGATTCTGGGCCCGCACCCGGGCCTTCTTCGCCGCACACGCCATCACCAGGGTTGTGCGCGTGATCACCGACAACAGCGCCAACTACAAGGCCGCCGCGTTCCACCGGACCATCACCGCGACCGCATCACGCCACCAACGCATCCGCCCCTACACGCCCCGCCACGCCCCGCCACAACGGCAAGATCGAACGCTACAACCGGATCCTGGCCAAAGAGTTCCTCTACTCACGCCTCTGGACCTCCGAAGCACAACGCGCCGAAGCCCTCAAGACCTGGAACATCCACTACAACTACCATCGCCACCACACCGCCATCGGGAACCAACCCCCAGCCTCACGACTCCCAGCCAGCGTCACCAACCTCATGATCCAGAACAGCTAGTCAGTCGCGACCTCAATTGCCCTTTTATCCTCCCATTTCGCGAGCCTCCGCTCCCATTGCTCTGCTTCGCGCGAGAACAACGAAACTCGTTTGTCAATCTTTCGTTGCGACATAAAGAACGATGGCTCCAGTTTCCGGAAGCCGTCCGCTTGCGATGTGCACTTCGTGATCATTTCGCGGCAATCGGCAATGTTCTTGTCTATCGCCCTCAATCTCGGATTCAAATTCACTCCTTCGGGCATCGCCCAATCTGAGAGGTGTTCTCACTAGGCGCGGTGATCTGATCGACGCCCCCGGGCGCTGACCTGCAGGTTCGTCCAATCTCGGGTTTGGCAGACATCCTACCAGCAGCGCCCCCCGGCAACCGATGAAAGCCCGGGTGAGAACACCTCTGAGATCGCTACTGCCGGGCCGCCAGGGTTCGTCATATGCTCCCTGTGTCGGAGGTGCGAGCGAACAGCGAGGCGAGCGTCCGTATCCAACGACCGGTACATCAAAAGATCGCATCGGTTGATCAGTCGCTTCACGTCCACCGTCGCGGGTGTGGGCATCTTCATGCCCTTCTCCCCGTGTTGAGCTTAATCGATATGTTCGATCCGTCAGGATGGCGCGCGTTCCGCGAGGCGGAGTTCGAACTCCGCGTACGCGATCCGCATGTCCTGCTCCCGGTCGAGGGTCTCGAACGGGAGTTCGTAGACGTACTCGACACCGCTGCCCGGGTGGGTCGCGGTGAGCTCGTCGTGCGAGTAGCGGCCCTCGTTGCCGCCCTTCTTGCGCCAGAGGGTCAGGACGCTGTTGGGCACGATGCGACCGTTGACGTCGAAGTGGTCGCGGTTGCGGTCGTAGCCGTAAAGCACCGGGAACTGCGTGCGGTAGATGGTGCAGAGCTCGTCCGCCGTGAGGCCCAGGGACAGGGCGACCAACGCATCGATCTCCAGGAGCGCCTGACGACGGTCCTCCGCACGACGCAGCGGCGTCGCGGGAGTCCAGACCGGCCCGACGTCGCCGAGGTCCATGAATCCGGAGCGCTCGGGCAGCCCGGTCCAGGAATCATCGGTGAACGCCGGGTCGAAGCAGTCGGCCCAGAGGTGGGCGTAGGCGTCGGTGACACAGTTGAGGCGGAGCGTGCGGAGGTGAAGTTCCGAACGAAGCGGGCCAGGCTCAATCAGAGGCAGCCGCGACGCCGTTCCAGACCGGATCGTCGACTTGGGAGCAATGCGGATCGCGAAATCAGACACGAGCGACTGGAATGTCGCAGCGACCGTGACCAGGGTGGACGGGCGCTCGGTCGGCATAGCCATCGAGTAGATGCCGTCAACATGAGCGGCGCCGGGGGGAATAACTGCGGGGATCAGAGTCCGTTCTCCCGTATTCGCTGCCATGCACCGCCAGGCGAGGCGGTAGAAGCCTCGGGCCGAGACCGTTTCCGTCCGGATTCGGGTGCCGTCGGTGTCGGTGCGGTGCTCGACGGCACGCACGTACTGCGGGTCGGCGGTGGGCACAACGTCAAGGGCGGAACCGTCCGGCGCCTCGCGCACCTCGCGGGTCCAGTGCGTGTACGCCGCGTCGTACGCCGCGCGGCTCCCCCGTGGCTTGTACGACGTCGCGGGGATGGTCTCGGGACCAAGCTCCTCTAGGTCGACGGCGGTCCAGTCCGTGTTGTGAAGCATCGTCGGGTTGGGCTGCTTGTACTGAGGGGCGGCCACGCCGAGATGTGAACCCTGAAGGATCGCCTCCTTCCAGGCAGGTGGAGAGCCCCACTCCGAATCGAAGAATCCCTTCGTACGATCGTTCTTCTCATGCCACCCTGCAGAGAAGTGCAGTCCGAGTGACCCGATCCGAGGCGCCATCGCCAACTTGTCGAGCACTGTTGATGTTGCGCGATTGACCGCGTAGACCATGCGGGTCCGTCGCTCTGGGACCTCTGCCGATTCCAGTACCTGATGCCATGTCGCCAAAACATCCTCGTCGACCTTGACGATGCGGGCGCGATGCGGTCGCAGATCCCAATCGCCCTCCGGATCCTTGATACCGGGTTCCTCGCCCGACCCATCATGCACGAGCGACCGAGCAGCCGTGTCGGGGTGATACAAGGATGCCGCTTGGACAAACTCTGGTGAACGCGCTGATCCGTACACGTTGATGCCGTACCGCTTCTGGTGCTGGATCTCGAAGAGTTGAAGCTCGTTGATGAACTGCCAGTGACGCCTCAGGCGCTCATACGTCACCGCGCGGAGCGGACCAGCACTCTCGTCAGTGAAGTGTGACTCCAGGTGGATCAGTGCAGTGATCCCGGCAAGCGACTGATGCCGCCAAGTGACCTCCATGAAACAGCGGTACAGGTCAGGCTGGAGTCCCACGAGATGAGGGAATCCTTGCAATGCGCTCACGAACGCCTTGGTCGCCTCGGTATCGCCGATACTCTCGACGACAAGTCTCTCGATTCCCGCCACACCGAGCCCTGCCTTGCGATGCTCGGCCAACTCCTCGGCCGTCGCCTTGCCCTTCAGTTGCCACCACGGGTCGCCCTCAGCGAGCAGCGCCTCCATGTCAACCATGGGACGCACCCACGGCGGGTTCCCCACCTGGAGGTCGAACCCTCCGCGCCCAGCGAACACCGGTGCGAAGTCGAGCTCCCAGTGGAAGAACCCCTGCTGGGCGGCGACTCTCTCGCAGACGCCGAGCCACGGGTGCGCCTCGAGCACCTTCACGGGGTCGAGCGCCTGCGCGAAGCCCAGGTCGACATCTTCTGCAGCACCGAGCTCGTCCCAGTCGGCCACGTCAGAGAACGTCTGGTCGCCGCCGCGCCAGCGCTTGCCGGTGCCGGTGCTCGTTGCCGAGACCGTCACGCCGACGAGCTTCTGCAGCGCGTCGATCCACTCGCCGAGCGACGGCGGGTCGATCCGGACGCGACGGCGCACCCCGTCGTCCGACATCTCGACCCGCGTGGTCAGCTCGTCCGTGAGTGGCCAGAACCACAGCGCGCACCAGGCGTCCATGATGCGGCGCAGGCGCTGGTACGCCCCGCGCGCGTCGGCAAGGCTCGTCTCGATCTGCTCGCGGGTCACCGCCCCGCCGTCAGGCAGGTCGTCGACGCCCCACACGTCGACCTGCCGGCGGATCTCGGACTCCGCGATCGTGAGCCGCCGCAGCGCGATGTCCCAGAGCTGCTCGACGCGCAGCGCGATGTCGTCGAGCGCCTTGGCCTGCGCGGCGGTCGGGCGCACGAGCACGCTCTTGCGCCACGCCTTGAGCCGCGCGAGCGCGTCGGGCGCGAGCTCCTTGGCCTCCTTCGCCTCGACGGCAGCCCCCCACCCCTCGGCAGGCAGCAGGAAGTGGTGGATCCCGCCGTCCACACCCGCAGCCTCGGAGCCAGGTAGCCCGGGGAGCAGCGACACGTCCCGTGGGATCGCCTTGAGCCAGTCCTTCTTGACGACCTGGTCGCGGCGGAACACCGCGCGGCGGGCGCCGATCAGCGAGTTGCCGGCTCGCAGGTGCAGCCCGAACCACGGCGCCTGCAGCCCCTCGCCCATGGTGTCGAGCCACAGCGAGATCTCGGCGAGCTCGACGGCCGTCGCGTTGAGGTCCACGCCGTACACGTTGTGCAGCGCGATGTACGCCTTGACCTTCTGCAGCTCGCGCGCGTAGGAGTCGGGGTCGATCCGCTGCCCCAGCTCCTCCTGACGGCGCTTGAGGTATGCGGCGCCGAGCTGGCGCACGGCCTCGATCGCGAACGCCCCCGACCCGAGCGCCGGCTCGCAGACCGTGAGGTTCAGGATCTCGCGGGCGGACATCTTGCGGGGGACCTCGCGGCCCTCCCACTCGACCGAGCCCTCCTTGACCTCGTCCGGCCCGATGAGCTCGACCAGGGCCTGGCCCACGGTGAAGCGGGTCAGCACCTCAGGCGTGTAGTAGGACGCCGACTGCTGGCGCTCACGACCCGCGAGCCGGAAGACGAACGTCCCGCGCTCGTGCAGGACCGGCTTCGACTCTCCGGTCACAGGATCGAGGGCCTTGACGAAGTCCTTCTCCTGGATCCCGTCCGCACGACGCGTGGGGACGACCCACGACCCCTTCTCACTGTTGCCGTCCTTGGCGACCTCGTACAGGTCCTCCTCCGCGAAGAAGCCCGTGTAGCTCATGAGGCCCTCGTAGACCGCGCCCAGCTGGTTGATCCCCAGCTCGGCGTAGGAGATGAAGCCGCGGTCCTTGCCCTTGACCTCCTTGCTCAGCAGCAGGTGCTGGAGCACGCGCTGGAGCTCGGCGTTCCCCAGGCCGACCTGATCGATGAACGCAGTCGCCGCGGGGGTGAACAGGTCCGCCTTGAGCGACCTGAACGTCAGCCCCGGCACCTCTGCACCATCGCGACCGGTCTCGCCGCCGTCGTGCCCCTGGTCGACGCGGTGGAACAGCACCGCGAGGGACTCGTAGAGGTGCGTCCCGTGCTGAGCCCGGGGGCTCTCGATCGCCACGAGCGTGAGCTCCCGCAGCCGATCGAGGCTGTAGCCCTTCTCGTACGCCTGCTCACCCGTCGGCAGGACACCCAGCTCAGGCGACGCCTCGGCGTACAGCAGGAAGAGGATGCGGTAGAGGAAGCGCAGCGACTGCTTCGCGAGCGGCTGCGCCTGCACCCCGGGGAGCGGTTCGAGCCCCTGGGCAGCACGCCGGCGCACCACCTCGTTCGCGATGATCTCGATCGAGAGCCGCACACCCTCGCGCAGGTCCTTCGAGACACCCACGGTGTGCTTGACCGACTCCTCGAGTACGCCGGGCCACCAGAGGTTGCCCTCGGCGTCGGGCGCGAGCGACTCCGCACTCAGGCACGTCAGCGCACGATCGATCTCGCCGCCGCGCTTGTCCTCGGCGCGCTCGCACACGAGCTGGAGGTCGACCGCGAGGTAGCGCCCCTCGGCCCACCGCTCCTTCTCGGCGACCAACGCCGTGCCACCGGCCAGGACCAACGCGAAGTCGGGGGCGTCAGCTGCGACGAACAGGTGCGAGAGCAACCGGGCGACCGAGACGATCTGGGTCTTGTCGTCGACCTCGTACGGCGTGAGCAGCGTCCTGTCGGCCTCGCGCGGGTGCAGCGCGTCGCCCTTGGCCAGCAGCACCTCGGCGTCCTTGACCGCGACAGCCTCGATGATCGCCAACGGCGGGTCTGCAGTCAGCCCGGTCGCACCGATGCGGACCACGGGCCCCGAATGCTGCGCCGTGAGCCCCATCCCGGTGAAGCCCAGGATCTCGCGCAGACGCTCGTAGAGCGCGGGCAGGTCGTCACTGCGACCGCCCTCCTCCCCGAAGCCCGCGAAGGTCGAGAGGAGCTCCCGGCGGGCGTCGGTGAAGCGCGAGCGGACCGTCCCGTTACCTTCCGCCTTCTCGGTGTCCCAGGCCTTGCGGCGGTCGAGCACGCGCGCATGGAAGGACTGCTTGCCCTCGGTCGCGAAATAGTGCTCGCTGATCCAGTCCTCGCCGACGACGATCGCGTCGCTCACGGCCATCAGAGTGCTCCGTCCAGCAGCGGCTCGGCCGACTGCGCGTGTGCCGGCTCGTCGCCGACGATGTCCGTCATGTCTGTGCCCGCCGGGACGACCACCACGAGGGGCCGAACCAGGGTCCGGTCCGGGAGCATCGACTGCGCGAGCTCCGACTCCTCGTTCACGTCCTCACGGCGCCGCTCGAGGTCCTGCCGCTGGACGAGCACGTCGGCCTCCATGCGCCACTTCTTCGAGCGTTCCAACCACCGCTTGACCCTGCCCTCGGTCTCGGCGCGGATCGCGGCGATCTGCTGCTCAAGGGGCGCGGTGGCGGCGCCGACTGCCGCAGCCACGAACGGCTGGAGCCGTTCGGCCCCCACCAGAGCACCCGTGTTCACCGTGGCCAGGCGGAGGGACTCGACGGAGTCCTGGCCACTCTCCCTCACCTGCGCGAGGGCGAAGCGCGCGTTGGCCACGTCCGGGAAGACCACGTGCAGGTACGACGTCGCGACGACCTGACCGCGCTTGTTCGTGAGCGTCGCCTGCAGCAAGACCGTCAGTTCCTCGACGTCTCCTCGCACCGCGAACACCTCGTCGCGGCCGAGCTTCGCGAGCGCACGGTCCGCGGCCCAGTCCACGATGGGGTGCAGCGGAGCGAGGTAGTGCGCCTCGGGCCACGTCGAGGTGGACTCAGCGTTCTTCGCCTGCTCGATCTCGCGCTTGCCGCGCGCGGTGCTCGTTGCAAGCCGGAGCGTCTCGGTGACCCGGCGAGCGGCAAGGTAGGACTGCGGCAGCACCTCGAGCCGCTGGCGCAGGTCCCGCGGCGGCTCGATGCTCACGATCTGCTGCTGCGGGAACGTCTTCCAGGACACCCCGCCCTTCACGACGGGCAGCCCTGGGGTCTCGAACGCCTCGAGGAGAGCGTCCTCCAGGAAGCTCAGCTCGTCGTCGTACACGCCTGAACCGCCGCTCGAGGAAGGGGAGGCGGACGCCTGGGGCGACGCTCCGCCGTCGGGCACCGCGCTCTCGCTGCCCAGGCTCATGAGGCGGGCCAGGAAGCCCGCCGGGCCGGCGCTCGCCGCGACCTCCTCGACCGTGCTCACGACGTCCTCGAGCCGCTTGCGCCCCCGGATGACGTCGCGGATCGCGTCCTCCTCGGCGACGACGTCGTACGTGCCCATGAGGGACGCGGTGTCGCCCAGCGCCTTGTGCGCCTCGTGCTCGCGGGCGACCAGCTTGGTCAGGACGTGGAAGTCACCACCGAAACGCCCCTCGGGGCTGAGCAGGAGCGTCGTGATCTGCGGCTGGTGCTTCTGCCCGTACCGGTCGATACGACCGTTGCGCTGCTCGATCCGGATCAGGCTCCACGGGATGTCGAAGTGCACCAGGTGATGGCACTGGCTGTGCAGGTTCACGCCTTCCGAGGCGACATCCCCCGTGACCAGCACGCGGATCGGCGACGAGGCGAGCTTGAACGAGTCGACGATGTCCTGCTGCTCGGTGTCGCTCAGACCGCCGTGCAGGACCCCGACCTGCTCCTTGCTGAGGCGCAGGTCCTTCATGAGGCGCTGCTGGAGCCAGTCCAGCGTCGCGACGCGCTCCGCGAAGACGACCGCGCGCATCCCGCTCGCCGGGCCCACGCCGATCTTCCGCAGGTGCGCGAGCAGGGCGTCATACTTGCCCGACGGCGCACTCAGCGCCCGCTCGGCCAGGTCCTGCAGCGTCTCGAGCGCCGCGCGCTCCGTGGCCGCTGCCGGGCCGTCGCCCAACCGCTTGAGGCGCTCACGAACGCTCGCCGCGAGCGCCGCCGGGGATGACAGGAACGCCTTGGCCAGCGTCCACGGGAAGAGGCTCGCCGTCTTGCCCGAGTACGGGCTGACCCCGCCCTCGGGCCACAGCCACGTCTGCTCGAGCTCGCGTGCGATCTCGTTCTCGACCGGCGAGGCCGTGACCTCCTGGTTGTCTGGTTCCAGACGCTCCGCCCAGTCCGCACCCACCACGCTCGCGACGTCCGGGTGGTGCCGGTGCCGGCGGATGATGAGCCGCTGCACCTCGTCCTCGACCAACGTGCCGTCCGGCTTGACCGCGCTCGGCTCGAGCATGCGTACCAGCTCCGCGAACGACTCCGCCTTGCCGTTGTGCGGCGTCGCCGACGCGAGGATCAGGGCGTCTGTGCGCGCCGCGAGCAGCGTCGCGAGGCGGTTGTTCTGCGACGACGTGTTGGTGACGTTGTGCGACTCGTCGATCACGACCGCGTCCCACCGCTGCTTGCGCAGGTGCGCGACGTACTTGTCGCTCTTCAAGGTGTCGATCGAGATGATGACCCGCTTGAAGTAGGTGAACGGGTTGCGGTTCGCCGGTAGCTTCTGACGGATGCGCTGGATGCCCGTGCTGTCCAGGCGCACGAACGGGAGCGCGAAACGCGTCCACAGCTCGAACTGCATCTGCTCCAGGACGTGCTTGGGCGTCACGACGAGGATGCGCTCGCCCCTCCCCCGCCGGACCAGCTCCGAGAGGATCATGCCGATCTCCAGGGTCTTGCCCAGACCCACCGCGTCCGCCAGCAGGATGCGAGGACGCAGGTTGTCCGGGTCCAGCGCCTTACGGACCGCTGCGAACTGGTACTCCAGAGGGTCTGCCAGGGCGCGGTGCGCGGTCGTGAGACTCGGGTCCGCGATCGGCACCGGCGTCTTGCGGAGCATCGCCTCCAACCACAGCCGCGTGCGCCGGTTGCCCTTGGACGCGTCGCCCTTGACCTGGGTGGCTGCTGGGTCGGCCTGATGGATCGTGTCCAGGGCGGTGCTGAAGGTGGCCTCGGTGTCCCGGACCAGCTCGGACAACCCGACGACGTGGACGAAGAACCCGTCCGCCGCCGGCTCGACCCCCGTCACCAGCCAGTCCTCGTCCCTGACGACGACCACAGAACCCGGGGCTGCGTTGAAGGTGGAGACGGTCCTCACGGACACGGTGGTGCTCATGGTGCGGTGGTGCCCCTTAGACGGCGGGAAGGAGGACGAAAGGGTCCAGGCGGATCGTACCTGGCGGGTGGTGGCGGAGGGCGGGGTGGCGGCCCCGAGGCCGGAGCAGACGTCAGGAGATGCTGGGGAATGCCGACCGCAGGATCGCGACCAGCTCGGCTGCCCTGATCTCGTCCAGCTGGATCGACTGACTGATGGTCCCCACATCCTTGCGTTGAGGTGACCCGTAGGTGTCGAGCTGCAGCACCCGCTCGCCGTCCCGGCTGGAGATGCGCCAGGTGCACTCCGACTCAGAGTGCGGTCGGGCCCCCTGGAGCGGAGAGAGCGGCGAGAGCGAGACGAGGAACGCCATGACAGGCCCTTCCGTGGGTTCAGGACACGAAGTAAGTAAAGACACGGTCTGGGCGCGCCCGCAGGGTGCGGGCATCGGTCCACCGCACGGTGCGGCCCTCCGCCCGCAGGAGCTCCTCGACGACCGTCTGCTCGTCGTTGAAGTACGACGAGTCCGCTGACCAGAGCGGGTGCCCGACGGGAACTGCGACCCGGCCCGCTGACAGGACGACGACGCCGGCGGTCTCGTCCACCGAGAGTCCCTCGACAGCTTCGCCGAACGCACTGACGAACTGACCCGCTGACTGGTGGGCTACGTCTGCCCACCTGTCAGCGGGCAGATGGCGACCGAGCGCCAGGTCGGTGACGTCAAGGGCTAGGCGCCAGTCGAGCGCTCCGTGGAGGTGACGGTTGTCCCACGAGCGCAGGCAGTCGGGGCACGAGGAGTCGCACTCGCTGTGCGCCCGTCCCGCCCACGTCAGACCTACTTCGTCGGCCAGCCGCTCGAGCACGTCGCCCAGGCGACCGCCACCCAGCTCCACGGCATAGCCTGCGCCGTTCTCCAGGGTGTCCGCGACGTAGACAGCAGCCGTTCGGACACCACCGACAGTCCGAGGCTGGATCCCCACGACCAGCTCGGAGGGATCGATGTCCAGCTCGGCCTGGCACCCGCGTCGGAGTGCCTCAGCGAACGAGAGCATCGCCGACTGCCCGGCGGCAGCGATCGACCGGTCGGTGGGCACGACACCGGTGACGAGCTCAGCGTCGCGGACGAGCATCAGTGTCGCATCGGTCACCCTCACCTCGCCGATCGCCGCTTCGTCCCGCTTGGCCATCGACCCAGGATCGGTGCCGACCACGGGGACGATCACCGACTTGTCGGAATGGGAGTACATCGGGAACAAGCGCCCGTTGTTGTCGTTGATCGTCAGCAGCTTTGCCTGCTCAAGACCCCAGACGTCGAGTGCCCCGTACCGCCCGTCGGGCTCGCCCGGGTCGAGCCACGCGAGCACCGGGCGGGACGCTGTCGCGGCGTCGCGGTCTTCGATCGCCCCGTCCTTGCGATCAGGGTGCGTACGGAAACCATCCGGCTGATAGACCTTGATCTCGCGCACGGGCCCAGCGCAGACCGGGCACGTCTGCCAGCGGTCGGCCACCGTCGACGCGCCGCACATGGTGCACCGGACGAGCGACAAGGACGAGCGGAGCGGGTCCACGCCGTAGGGCTTGTTGCCCGCTCCACGCCTCCAGGCCGAGAACCCGTTGACGGTGTATGTCCAACCGTCGCGAACGATCTGAGCCCCAGGGGCGAACAGCGAGACCGCCTGGCCCAACGGGCGGTCACTGATCTCGTTGGCCGTCGACTTTCCGTCGACCTCGGTCCGGTAGAGATAGCGCACTCTGGTCGGGAAGCCGAACATCGGCAACGTGCCCGCGTTGGCGAGACGTTCACTCAAGGAGCGCTGCGTGTGCACCTCCGACTCCGCCGCCTCATCGACCTCGAGCACGAGATCACTGCGTACCCACATCCCGATCTCGTCGACCTCGTCGTCCGACAGCCCCGTGAGGCGGCTCAGCCGCTGCACGACCGAGCCCACCTCCGAGCTCGCCATGAGCCACGCCTCGACCCCCGGTCTGTACTTCGGCCACTCGTCGAAGTCACCGAAGGCTCCGTGGACGTTGTCTCCCCGTGGCGCTGGCGGGTCCGCGAGGGTTGCGAACGCGCGGCGCAGCACCTCGGCGGCTACCACTCGCCGGAGGATCCTCGCGCGGCCCATGTCCAGGAACGGCTGCGGCGGTCTGTCCCCGGTGATCCTGTGGGAGTTCGCGAAGTAGTAGTCGTCATGCGACCGGTCACGGCACAGGGTGGCCGCAAACGAGAAGGCCTGCCCTGAACGTCCCGCTCGTCCGACTCTCTGCTGATAGTTGAAGCGCTGAGGTGGCATGTTCCCCATGACCGTCGACCGGAGCGAGCCGATGTCGACTCCGACCTCCATCGTCGTCGTCACGCTCAGGACGTCCAGGGGCGTCGCACGCCGGTTCTCCTGGGGTTCCGGTCGTAGCGCACCTCGGAAGACACGCTGACGACGACGCTGCTCCTCGGGCGGTCGCGTCTGACCGGTCAGCTCGGCGACCGCGAGCCGCTGGGGCGCCTGCCCGGAGAGCCAGGCGTAGTAGTCGGCTTCTCCCAGAAGATCGCGCTCGACGTCCGCCAGCTCACCGGAACATCCGGACCTGGTGCACGTACCAGCCGACTCATGGAGGTGGCGTCGGCCACAGAGATCGCACACCCAGACCGTGTCCCCCGCAGGCAGGACGTCCAGGGGAAGGTCGAGCTTATCGAGGTGCACAGTGCCGTGATCCATGAGTGACGCGAGGCGGGCCTCGACCGTCCCGAGGAGCACCTGCCCGTCGAGGCCCGCTCGCGCGGCAGCACGCGTGACGTAGTCGACCACAGCCTTCACCTGCGACTGAGACTGAGACTGAGACGCGCGGTCCTGTGGCATCCAGCGGTCTGCCGCGAGCATGATCCTGAGCGACGACCGAACGATCTCTGCCAGCGTCGGATCCTCGTCGACTGCGACCGAGCGCGGGAGCAAGGACGCTACCAACGTCTCCTCAGAGTCCCTGTCGGAGGATCCGAGCAAGACCTGTCCCATCGATGCCACCAGGCCATCGCGAGACATCTTCTGCAAGCCTTGACGTTTCGTGACGTCCGCGATCGGGACCCACTCCCCCGCGACCGGTGGCTCGAAAGCCTTGAACCAAGGCGTGCCGTCGTCGAGGGTGAGCAACGATGCTCGTGGGCCGCCAGGTGGGACGCCGATCTCGACGAATCGCTGGCTGACGTGATCCACGAGATTGGACCAGGGCCTGGCGGTGCCGGCACTCCATGTCTGCTCGAACTCGTCGATCATCCGGTGGTGCGCGGGCCCCGCCATGCCCAAGCTATCCAGCATGTACGCCTGGTTGAGCGCGAAGTAGTCCTTCGTCAGCTGGCCGTATCTCGCCAGGTCCGCCCCGCTGAGCTCGCCCCGAACCCCTGCCCTCATCAGGCGGGGAAGGTCCTCCGCGGGAGACGCGAGAGCCTGCTGGACGAGCTGGCGCAACAGGTCCGCGTAGTGGTTCATCGACAGGCCGACTGCCATGCGAGCTGCGTCGTCCCGTGAGTCGGTAAAGACGATCGTCCTGCTCGAGTCGCGGTCGTCGCCTAGCTCGCGAAAGATCTCCGAGACCAGCAGCTGGGCCGCTTGGGTGGCGCCTTGGGTGTTGGCGCGGATCGCGGAAGCAACACGGCCGGAGTCGAACCCTCTCTGCCGACGTGAGTGTCCACACCGAGGGCAGTGTGATGGCAGAGCCGGCGGCTGCCAGGACTTGTCCGGCCCCGCCCACGTCATGACGGTCCCCGTCGGGGTCTCAGAGTCCAGGTCGAGGTACCCGCTGCGGGGATTGAGGTGAGCGGCGGCGAACGTGAACTTCCAGGATTTCTTGCCGGGACCTGTGTGCTGCCAGGACACACCGATACCGTCCCGTCGCGGGAGATACCACCGATACTCGCTCGTGCTTCGTTCGTAGACGAACTTGGTGCGCTCAGCGTCGACCTCCGACGGGTCGACCCCGAGGAACGCCTCCTCAGGCCCGTACGGTTGTGCGAGGACGTGCCCGCCGAGGCTCGCATCACCACAGTTGCCGCAGTAGAGCAGCTCGAGCACGCGTCCCCCGCAGGCGCACTGCCGCACGGGCCGGGCGAACAGCCGCCCGACACCGGGAACCTCTCGAGCGCTCTCAGCAGGAATCTCAGTGCACGCCGGGTCGGAGCACGCCCACATCCCGCGCATCGTCCTCATGAAATAGTGCGCGCGGAAAGGGATGGGTTCCGCCGACGGCGTTTCCCCGATGAGCGACAACGCCTTGGTCACCTGCTCCTCGGTCCCGCCAGGCCCGAACGCCCGCGCGGCGATGTCCCCGAGTGCCGTCGCCCTCGTCTGACCGCTCGCGTCCCGGCAGGCCTCGGCAATGATCGCGTCCAGCGGCTCCTCACTCACTCCTGCGAGCGCTTGGTCCGCATCGACAGGCAGGGCGACGTCCACTGTCCGTGCGCTTCCGGAGATCTGCGCGAATGAGTCTCGGGGAACTCCGAAGAAGCGCTCGAGATACTCCCCGGAGTCCGAGTCGAGCGAGGCGCTCGTGCCGATCACCCTCAGCTGCGCGGAGTCTGGCGCGAGGCCGAGACGCAGCAGAAGGTTGCGGAGGATCAGCGCGACCTCAGAGCCTTGGGTTCCTCGATAGAGGTGCAGCTCGTCGACCACGAGAGTGAAGACGTTGGCTGGGTCTTTGTCGAGCCAGGCCTTCGTCTTCTCGAAGATCGGCTGCTCCATCTCGCGCATGAGCATGATGTTGAGCATCGAGTAGTTGGTCACGAGGACGTCAGGAGGCGTCGAGACCATGTCCCAACGGGTGAGGAGCTCGACCCTCCGAGGGTCTGAGAGGAAGTCCACGATGTCAGGGCTGCCCGTCGTCAGCGAGTCGTACTCGGTGACAAGCTCCCGCATCGCCTCTGCGACGGACGCGACGACCGGGCTCTTGCTCGTCAGAGGAGGCATCCTGGTCCCCCCCAGGGCCGCGGACGTGTATCGCCCGAACCAGAGCCTTGGGCCACCAGCGTCATGGATGCGCCGCGCCGTGCGCCGGAGCCTGGACATCTGGTCCTCGACGAGCGCGTTCGTCGGATAGAGGACGAGGGTCCGTACTGCAGCGTCGCGGTTCTCCTGACGCACAGGTCGCCAACGCAGTGGGTTGCTGTCCCACCAGGGCTGGGCAGCACCTGTTACCGCGGGCCACTCACGTGACTCGAGCAGTAGTCGCGCAAGGACTGGCAAGAGGAAGGACTCGGTCTTTCCAGAACCCGTCCCCGACGTGACGACCGGGTTGGTGACACCGCTCGCCCGCATCGCGACGCTGAGTGCTTCGGCCTGGTGCCCCCGGAGCTTGAGCCCGCCGGCGGACGCACCGAAGAGCCCCTCGACGAGCCAGGCAGCCTCGTGCGGTTCGAGGCCGACAGCGGTACAGGCCTCGACCGCATCGACGACGCCGTCGTACGGCAGCACCGGCTCCAGCAACGGGCTCGGCACGAGCGGGACCTCACCGGAAAGAAGCCGTCGGCGTTCCTGGCGCAGGGATCCGTCACGGAGATAGAAGGCGGTGTCGATGTACCGAAGAAGCGTCTCCTCGATACGAGACCCCACGGTGACCGGGTTCGGCTGCGATGCCACGTGTCGGGCCCTTCAGTTGGTGAGCAGGTAGGTGATGCGACCGACGACCTCAGGAGAGACGTCGCCGTAGACGAGATAGCCACGTCGCTTCTGGGGTGCCCGACCGGAGTCGAGGACGACGGCTCGTTGGTACAGACCGGGCAGGTTCGCTCCGAGCGGTACCGCGAGATCCCGGCTTTGAGGCGAGTATGCGCTCAGCGTCCTGCCGACCGTCATCGCCGTCGCCGCATGCTTGACGAGGTAGACATCCCCCAACGCCGCGGTGTCGTCGGCGAGGTCAGCCTCCGTCCGGAGGTAGTAGGTGGTGCTGTACCGCCCGACCCGGTAGGCCCCTGGGCCCTCCATGCCGACGACATCGACCCACGAAGCACGCGTCGGGTCGAACCACTGGGTCTCTGCGTGCGCGCCTGCCCTGCGACGGGGAAGGCGTGCGACGACCTCGCTGAGTCGTGGGAGCGCCCCGGCGAGCGCCAGCCCAGCACGCCCAGGCAGGATGACCTCACCGATGTCCAGCCACTCGAGGAGCTCAGCGCTGCCCGCCGACGTCCCCCAGAGAGTCGGGCCCGATTCCATCGGGACCGGATCCACGCGGTGACCGTGCTCTTCAGCCGCCCCTTCGAGCCCCGCGATGAGCTCATGGCTCCAGTACCCCGTCAAGACACGCTGACCGCCCGCATCGACGATCGTCGTCGGACAGACCTCCCAACCCTCAGGTGCCAGGGTCTCGGGTGACCGCCGGATCTCGATGTGGCCGAGCGCCTCCAACGTACTGATGAACTCCGTGATGAAGACCCGACTGGGATCAATCTGCCGGGCGATGCGTTCCAGGGTTGAGATCGGCCCCCCACCGGCATAGCGCAAGGCGTCGAGGGCGATATCCCAGTGATCGTCGACTGTGAGGTCGTCGTGCAGGACGGAAGGCAGCACTGCGACATCGACGCGAGGCACCTCGGCCCGGGCCCGGTTGCGTTCGTGCTTCTTCTTGTTTCGCCAGAAGCTCGAGGAGTATCGCTTCTGGAGGTTGCAGTCACGGCACGTCCCCATGCTCGACGGCGCGAGCGGCCGTCCCTGCGTGTCAACGGGTACGTATTCAACGTCGAAGTGGTGACTGCCAGTGTAGAAGCACGACTCGAGATCGGGTCGAGCCAGCCTGATCGATCGCGTTCGTTCTTGATCGGTCGCGGCGCGCCACCACGGTCTGGAGTCAGGCAGGGTCGACTCGAGCCCGGGATTCGTCGCTCCCTCCTCCAGCAGCACACCCTGGACCAGTGGCCCGGCAGCATCCTCAGGCCCGGCGCCGACGGCGGAGAGCGCGTCACCCAGTCCGTGAGCGATGGACGGTGCCCTGCTCCAGAGGATCTCGTCGGGGGTGTCGGACGATCTGAGCGAGAAAACCTTCCGGCTACGGATCACTTCCCCGATCGAGAGCTCGACCGCATACTCACCGTCCTCGAGGTCGAGGCCGTCCAACGCCTGGACGACCGACCCGGTGCCGTCGTCGGGCCACTCCTCCAGCTCTTGCGGTTCAGCGGCTTCCCCTACTGGACCGAGGTCGAACAGCTTGACGGTGAACGGCTCGTCCGAGTCCGTGACTGCCCGCAGCTCGGGCGGGCTCATCACGTGCCACCTGTTGCGCAGGTGGCCAGGGAGCGAGAATCCTCCAGCGAGCTTCAGCTGGCTGCTGGTCAGCGGGATGAGTGCCCGAAGGTCCGTCTTCAGGTTCTCTTCCTTGAGCGGACGCGAGAACACCTCGATGTCTCGGACGAGGGTCCAGCCTTCCGGCACTCCATCGAGCGAGCCCTCCTCGGTCCATCCTGGGCGAGCTACCTCGTTCAGGACGGCCGAGGCCTCCTCCTTGATCCGGTCCGCCACGAGGACGATCACGTCATCGCCCATGAGGACCTGCTTCACCTCAACCCAGGAAGCCGTCAGATCGTCCCGCTTGAAGACCACGAGACCGCGCGGGTAACGGGTCACGGTTCCTGCCAGCTCGTCCTCGATGGTCAGGACGCCTTCCAGAAGGCTCTCGGCGTCAACGAGCCCCGGCTCCGCGAACCCCATCACCCCCAGAGACCGGGCTTCGAGGCGAACTCTCTCGTCCTGCTCACCCCTCAGGACGACCTCCCGAACGAGAGTCGGCTCGGGAAGGAAGAACTGAGGAACCACCCGGAGACTGCGCCGAGGGAACGACTTCAGGCTGAGAGTCAGCTGGGCCCGGCCCCGATTCTCCCCGATCGTGTCGTCGGAGTCCTCGACACCGTTCCACTCGCTCAGCAGCGTCGCCGCCACCTCGGCGACCCGGTCTTGAAGAGACTCCTTGCGCCACAGCTTCACAAGGTGCTGGCTCGCCGGGCTCGGAGTCTGGTCGATCCACGACCCCAGCAGAGGAACGAGCTCCGACGGAGGCAGGTCGGAGCGCGGTGAGAGGTCGAAGTGGGCGAAGAAGCGCTCGAGCCGGCGCCGATCTGCCTCGCGGACCAGGGCCTGAGAGACCGCCAACCCGACGTAGCGCAGGCCGACGGAGTAGGCGGTCGGCAGCCCCCGCTCACCGCCTACGGTTGTGAGCCAGAGATTCAGCCCGCCCCAGAACGGCTCGGCGTCACGTCGATAGGCGTGGCCCAGCTTCTCTGTTGTCCCGCCCAACAGCTCAGACAGGCGGCCGTAGTAGTTGCTGGCCGACATCCCGTCACCGCTAGCCATCCGTTCTGCGGCAAGACTGAAGACCGCAAGGAGGGCGATCAGTGGATACGTACCCTCCCTGGTCCCCGTTCTCCAGTCAGAGAGTCTCGCCCGATGCTCGCGGAACCCGTTTGCGCTCTCGAGGTCAACAGTGCTGGCGACGGCCCGTGCCAGGGCATCCACGACTGCGTCTTCAGCGACACCGGCTCGCTCCCCGATCACAGTCAAGGTCTCAGGTTCGAGATCGATATAGACAGGCGCCGGCGTCTCCTGAGGAGGAAAGAGCACCTCCGCCAAGATGGCGTTCCATCGGTCGTGCTCGCGCCACACGTCGTCGTCCGGCTTCATCGCTGCTCCCTGTGTCCCCGGTCCACCCCCGAAACTCGTGGACAACCTGCACATTAGCCTCAGTAATTGGTCCAGGACAGGTTCGAGTGGGCGAAATCGGGTGGCGCCGCCTGCCTCGACCCTCAGCTGTGGACGATGGACTCGATCGTCCGAGGCTAGGATCGCGCCCGGGGGGGTCGCGCTCGGGTCGATCTCGCCGTCAGCATGAGGGAGAACAGCCGTGCACTACCGCAACGCCATCGTCGATGTGGAAGACCGTATCGATCTCGAGCAGGCCATCGCAGTGGGCCTCGCGTCCCTCTCGGCCTCGACGGATGCCCCCGCCGCGGTCGACCTGATCGCCGAGTTCGAGGGCTCGGACGTGAGTTTTGAGCAAGGGCTCTGGCTCGATCGCGTCATCCAGGTCCAGGAGTGGCTCCGCCTCTCTCGTCCGCTTGAGCCCCTGGCGCCCAGCGCAGCTCTCGCGTCGCAGCTCTTCAGCGACCTGAGCGTCGACAACCCGTCCGAGGCCTTCGTCGTCGCTGGAGACGAGGTGGCGCTCACCGATCTCGGTCTCGACCTCCTCCGTGACCGGGTCGACCGCGCGGTCTTTCTCCGTGACGCATTCCTCGACGCACTCGAGTCCGGGAACCGGACGTCCGCGACGTCGGCATGGATCGCCGCGTGGGACGAGACCGTCGACGAGACCGTGTCTGGGCCGATCATGGCCAAGGCCGGCATCTGGTCGATCCATGACTTCGCGTCCCGCGCCAAGTCTCGCCGTCTTGACCTGAGCCCGTCCTACCAACGCGGAGACGTCTGGCCGACCCGGGACGCCCAGCTTCTCATCGAGTCGATCCTGCGTGGCATCCCGCTCCCCTCGGTCATCATCTTGCGGCCCAAGACGGTCGGGGAGGCCCCCTACGAGGTGGTCGACGGGAAACAGCGCCTCACATCCATCCTCCGGTTCATCGGCGCCCACCCGACCGCGATTGCGAACGTCGAGCGTGCAGGCCGGGAGAACCCCGGTTTCGAGCTGACTTCCCTGTTCCGCACCGACTACCCCAGGTTCCGCACCGCCTGGAAGGACGCGACGGGCGAGGCTCTGACCAGCACCAGAGAACGTGAGCTGTACTTTCCGTACAAGCTCGGGAGCGCGTCGGCCGGGCTCGCAGGAGAGCTCTCCGGGCTCGCGGGCAAGTACTACCACTCGATCCAGGACGACATCGTCAGGGTCGGCGGAGAACGCGTCCAGGTCCGGGACATCTTCGAGTCGACGACCGACTACAAGGTCCCCGTCATCGAGTACACCGAGGCCTCGCCCCGCCAGATCCACGAGGTCTTCAGCCTGTACAACAAGCAGGGGAAGCACCTCAACGCCGAGGAGATCCGCAACGCCGTCTACCACGAGCTCGACCTCATGCGGGCGCTCGCAGCAGCTGCTGGGGACGGGCCGCCCCTGGAGATCGCTGCGCCGTTCCTGCTCCCCGACCGGTCGATCATCGAGAAGATCAGCGATGCCCTCGTGGACTACGGCGTCAGCGACGCGCGGTACCGACGGACGAAGATCCTGTCCTGGCTGTTCTCGATGATCTTCGTCGAGTCGGTCAACGAGGACGACGAGCCTCGGCGGCTCTCGACTGCTCAGCAGATCAACTACCTGCTCGACCGTGCGCAGACTCCTGGCGACCCCATGCGTGACCGAGCACGGGTCACCGATGCCCTTTCCCTCATCTCGAAGGCGATGCAGGCACACCTGGCGGCCGACGCCTGGGCCGACACCTTCAAGGACGGAAAGAACGGAGACCGGTGGCAGGACCTCCAGCTCGTCGCCAGCCTCCTGGGGGTCACCCTGGCCACTGCTGCGCTCGGCGAGCAGGTCGGCGAGCGCATCGCTTCGGTGGCCCCTGATCTCCGACGCCTGACGAGCGAGGTCTGGATCCGACCGAAGAAGACGCAGACGTCGATCCAGTGGGAGTACATCGCACAGGTTGCCATCGGGATCGTCCGGACGCTCGGCGTCAGCCCGGACGAGGTCGACGGCATCATCCGGGACGGCTACGTCTTCTCCTCCGTCCGGGCGCTCGGTCTCGTCGCCGAAGCCTGAGACGCGCCGACTGCCGCGCGCACCCGATCCGCGGCCTCTTGGGTTGGTTCGTGCTCCCACACGCGGACCACGAACCAACCCAGCTCTGCGAGCACACGATCCGTGTCGGCGTCGCGCGCGCGGTTCGCAGCGAGCTTGGCCGCCCACCACTCGCTGTTCGCGCGGGGCCGGGTTCCATGCTCCGGGCAGCCGTGCCAGAAACAGCCGTCGACGAACACGGCTAGCCGGATCCTGGTAAAGGCGATGTCGATCGTCCGACGACGTTGGCCCGGGACCGGGTACGCGACCCGGTACCGCAGCCCAGCCGCGTGGAGCGCCTTCCGCAAGGCCACCTCAGGGGCCGTGTCACGTCGACGCGCAACCCTCATGCGACGTGACACGGCCACCGACGAGCTGCCGGGGTGCCCGGGGACGCTCTGCGGCTGAGGCGCCTTCATACGAGACGCTCAGGCGGCGTCGGCCGCGGTCCGGACGCCATCGGCAGGTGCCGGTCCGAGATCGAGTGCGGGCTGATCGTGCTGTTGCGTCCGACCGGCGATCGACTGCTGGCAGGCCGTCACCAGAGGCCTAAGCTTGGGGTGAAGCCCCTGCTTCTCGAAGTGTTCCATGAAGCGAGCCAGCGCAAACTGCACCGCGCCGACGTGCACAGCGTTTCCGAGTTGCTTGTAAGAGGCCGCGTCCCCCCTGCCAGCCTGGTCCATAGCTTTCGACACGGCTGCAGGAAATCCTTGGAGCCGGGCAGCTTCAACTGGTGTCAGCCTACGCATCTCCGGCCCGTAGATCGGCGTCTGGCTGATCGCGACGAGCGCCGGCGCGTACGTCGCCTTCTTGACGCGGATACCTGAGGGACGCATCTGGATCAGGCACTCCGAGAGACTCATCGCATCCTGAGCCTGCCACTCGAACTTCTGACGACTCGGCTTGAAGTCGCAGATGGCGTCCGCAGCCGAGTCCGCTTCCTTCTTGTACCTCTCGAAGAACTCGATGTTCTTTCGCAGGAAGTCGTGCTTCCATTCCTGACCTTTCTCATCCGCCTCACGACTCTGCTGACTGACCCAGCTAGACTCGCGCGCACGGAACCAGATCGGGTGGCCGGGCAGACGACGCACCTCGTCATCCTTCGTCAGTTCGCGATTCGCCACCACGTCGCGCACGAACCCGTCCCACGTCTCGATGATCCCGAGGTCGGGCTCCTTGAGCTTGTATCGATCAAAGTTGGCGACGTGCCCTTCGGGCAAGATCACCGATTTCACCGGCTCGTCGCGGTAG
>NZ_JBHXBO010000019.1:0-33469 GCF_042726775.1 Oerskovia sp. NPDC060287 | reverse complement strand
GCCCTGCGTCGTGCTGCGTGGGGGAGCGTCAGCCGCGGTTGCGGACCTCGGGCTCACCGAGCTCCGAGTGCACGACGACGATCCCGCCCTGGACGGCCGGGTCGCCCTGGCCCTCGGCGGCCTCGACGACGTCGAACGACCCGGTCACGCGACCGGCGCCGCGGACGTCGAACTCGGCGGCCCGGACGCCCTCGATCGCGGCGGCCGGGACGGCGAGCTCGGCTGCGAGGATCGGGGTGCGCATGGACACCTTGGCCTCGGACTTGACCTTGCGCAGCGCGGCCAGCGCATGCCCGGCTGCCGTCAGGACCGCGGGGTCGGCGTCGCCCGCACCGGCACGCAGACCTGCGGACGTGGGCCACGGCGCGCGGTGCACCGAACCCGTGCGCCACCACGACCACACCTCTTCGGTCGCGAACGGCAGGTACGGCGCGAACAGACGCAGGAGGGTGTCGAGAGCCAGGGCGAGCGCGACGCGAGCCGACTGCGTCTCGGACGTGACGTCGTCGGGCCCGGCTCCCGCGCCGTAGGCACGGTCCTTGACGAGCTCGAGGTAGTCGTCGCAGAACGTCCAGAAGAACGTCTCCGAGAGCTCCAGGGCCCGCGTGTGGTCGTAGCCCTCGAGCGCCTCGGTCGCGCGGTCCACGACGTCGGCAAGGCCCGCGAGCATCGCCCGGTCGATCGGCTCGGTCACGAGGGCCGGGTCGAGCGTGATCTCGCTGCCGCCGAACGACAGCGCGAACTTGGACGCGTTGAGGACCTTGATCGCGAGGCGGCGGCCGATCTTCATCTGGCCGACCTCGAACGCCGCGTCGGTGCCGAGGCGGGCCGAGGCGGCCCAGTAGCGGACCGCGTCCGAGCCGTGCTCCTCGAGCAGACCCATGGGCGTCACGACGTTGCCCTTGGACTTGGACATCTTCTTGCGGTCGGGGTCCAGGATCCAGCCCGAGATCGCGGCGTTGGTCCAGGGCAGCGAGCCGTGCTCGAGGTGCGAGCGGACGACCGTGGAGAAGAGCCACGTGCGGATGATGTCCTGGCCCTGGGGGCGCAGGTCCATGGGGAAGACGCGCTCGAACAGGTCCGGGTCCGACTCCCAGCCGCCCGCGATCTGCGGGGTCAGCGACGAGGTGGCCCAGGTGTCCATGACGTCGGGCTCGCCCACGAACCCACCGGGCACGCCCCGCTGCTCGGCCGTGTAGCCGGCCGGGACGTCCGAGGACGGGTCGATCGGCAGGAGCGCCTCGTCGGGGACGATCGGGTGCTCGTAGTCGGTCTCGCCCGACTCCAGGACGGGGTACCACAGCGGGATGGCGACGCCGAAGAAGCGCTGGCGCGAGACGAGCCAGTCGCCGTTGAGGCCACCCACCCAGTTCTCGTAGCGCACCTGCATGAACTCGGGGTGGAACTTGAGCTCGCGCCCGCGCTCGAGCAGCTCCTCGCGCAGCGGCACGTCGCGCCCGCCGTTGCGGATGTACCACTGGCGCGAGGTGACGATCTCGAGGGGCTTGTCGCCCTTCTCGAAGAAGTTCGCCTTGCGCTGGGTCGCGACGGGCTCGCCGTCCAGGTCGCCCGTCTCGCGCAGCGCGTCGACCACGGCCGCGCGGGCCGAGAACGTCGTCTTGCCCGCGATCTCCTCGAACAGCGCGATCGCGCGCTCGGACGTGAGCCACGCCGGCGTCTCGCGCGTGATGCGCCCGTCGCGGTTGATGATCGAGCGCGTGGGGAGCTGGAGCTCGCGCCACCACTGGACGTCGGTCAGGTCGCCGAAGGTGCAGCACATCGCGATGCCCGCGCCCTTGTCCATCTGCGCGGCGGGGTGCGCCAGGACGGGCACCTCGACGTCGAACAGGGGGGACGTGACCGTGGTGCCGAACAGGCCCTGGTAGCGCTCGTCGTCGGGGTGCGCGATGAGCGCGACGCAGGCCGCGAGCAGCTCGGGGCGCGTGGTCTCGATGTAGACCTTCTCGCCGCCGGGCGCGTGGAACGCGACCTTGTGGAAGTGGCCGGGGTAGTCGCGCGCCTCGAGCTCGGCCTGTGCGACCGCCGTCTGGAACGTGACGTCCCACAGGCCCGGGGCCTCGGACTGGTACGCCTCGCCGCGCGAGAGGTTCCGCAGGAACGCCTTCTGCGCCACGATGCGGGCCGGGACGCCGATGGTCTGGTAGTGGTGCGACCAGTCGACCGACAGGCCCAGGCGGCGCCACAGCTCCTCGAACTGGACCTCGTCCTCGGCCGTCAGGCGCTCGCACAGCTCGACGAAGTTGCGTCGCGAGACGGGCTGCTGGTCGGCGGCCTTGACGCTCTTGCCCTCGGCTCCCTGGAGCGGGGGCTCGTAGCCCTCGACGTAGGGCAGCGTCGGGTCGCAGCGCACGCCGTAGTAGTTCTGCACGCGGCGCTCGGTCGGCAGGCCGTTGTCGTCCCAGCCCATGGGGTAGAAGACCTCGCGCCCGCGCATGCGCTGGAAGCGCGCGACGACGTCGGTGTGCGTGTAGGAGAACACGTGCCCGACGTGCAGCGAGCCCGAGACCGTGGGCGGCGGGGTGTCGATCGAGTAGACCTGCTCGCGGGTCTTGGAGCGGTCGAACGCGTAGGTGCCCTGTTCCTTCCAGTCGGCGTCGAACTTGGCCTCGAGGCCGTCGAGGCTCACCTTGTCCGGTACCTCTCCGACCACGGCACGGACTACCTCGGTGCCCTCGACGGGGGCGGGTGCGGCGGCGGTCGGGGAGGCGGGTGCGGGCGTGGTGCCCTCGGCGGGTGAACTCATGGTCGACATTCTCCCAGAATCTCCGGGGCGTCCGTAAAACGGCCGCTCACCGGACGGGACGGGCGCGACGGAGCGCTCGACGGAGGGGTGTCGGGGTCCCCGTCGCCCCCCCCGGAGGCGCCTCCGGGTGAGGGCCCGTCGAGTTTTCCCGAATGAACAAAGGTCCAAGGTCCCTGGTTGGCTAGGTCATCGACTCGTAACCTTCAAGCAAAGGCGTGGGCGTACGTGGGTGCGCCCTGTCTCCCCGCCGCCTTCTGCGAGGCCCGACCTTGGAGTAGCACATGACACTGATCGACAGCGCGGCCGTGCGCGACACCGGCGCCCTTCCCGCCGGCATCCCCGCAGGCATGGTCCTTCCCCCCGCTGTCCAGGCCGCCCTGGACGCGTGCGCGAACATCATCGTCCCCTCGTCCCGCGAGGAGCTCTACCAGCTGTCGCTCGGACCGCAGGGTGGGCCGAGGTTCACGGTCGAGTACGACGTGTTCGGCACGCTCGTCCCCGAGGCCGAGGTCGTCCGGTGCAAGAACGGCATCGCGGTGAACTATCCCGAGGACTACATGCGTCGCCGTGACCCCGACTGCATGCGCATCGCCGACGACCTGCCGACCGACAAGCCGCGCTACCGCGACGTGTTCGGCGCCGAGTTCGACGCGGTCAAGGCCGAGACGCTCGACTGGCTCGCGGGCCAGGACCTCGTCGTCGTACCCTTCAAGGCCGGCGGCCTCACGCACGGCTACCCGTCGCTCGCGATCTGTCCGGTCAACTCGGCCTTCTTCGCCCTGACCCTCGTGGACCTGCAGGGCTGGGTCACGTTCGACGAGCTCGGCCCGTTCGAGCCACGCTCGATCCTCTACGTCGCCCCACCCTTCCGGCACACCCACTTCGAGGGCCGCCAGGTCGTGGTCCACGACCGCTCCGAGACGCTGCACGAGGTCTTCGCCTACAACCTGTACCCGGGACCCAGCGCCAAGAAGGGCGTGTTCTCGGTGCTCCTCGACGTCGGCGAGCAGGAGGGGTGGGTCACCGCGCACGCGTCCTCGGTCCGGGTCACGACCCCCTACGAGAACGAGACCGTGATCATGCACGAGGGCGCCTCGGGCGGCGGCAAGTCCGAGATGTGCCAGGAGATCCGCCGCCAGGAGGACGGGCGCATCCTGCTGGGCACGAACGTCGTGACCGACGAGCCCTACGTCATCAACCTGGGCGAGACGAGCGCCCTGGACCCCGTGACCGACGACATGACCCTGTGCCACGTCGACCTGCAGACCGGTGCCGGGCGGCTCGTGGTCGCCGACGCCGAGGACGGGTGGTTCGTGCGCGTCGACAACCTCACGGGCTACGGCCAGGACGCGCACCTCGAGCGGGCCTGCATCCACCCCGACCAGCCGCTCGTCTTCTTCAACATCGACGGCGTGCCCGACGCGACCGTGCTGCCCTGGGAGCACACGCTCGACTCGACGGGCAAGCGCTGCCCCAACCCGCGCGTGGTCGTGCCCCGCCACCTCCTGACCGACGTCACGGGGGCCGAGGAGGTCGACGTACGCACCTTCGGCGCCCGGATGCCGGCCTGCACCCGCGACAACCCGACCTACGGGATCATGGGCATGATGCACATCGTGCCGCCGTCGCTCGCGTGGATCTGGCGGCTCATCGCCCCGCGCGGCGACAAGAACCCGTCGATCGGCGAGTCCAAGACCGCGACCGACAAGCTCGCGCACGGCGGCATGGTCGCCGAGGGCGTGGGATCGTACTGGCCCTTCTCGACCGGCACCAAGGTCGCGGCCGCGAACCTGCTGCTGCGCCAGCTCGTCGACATGGACCGGACCCGCTACGTGCTCACGCCCAACCAGCACATCGGGGCGTACAAGGTCGACTTCGCGGCCGAGTGGCTCACGCGCGAGTACCTCGCGCGCCGCGGCGGCGGCAAGATCCGCACCGAGGAGCTGACCCCCTCGCGCTGCCCCCTGTTCGGCTACACGCTCCAGGAGATGAAGATCGACGGGCAGCTCGTGCGCCCCACGTTCCTCAAGCCCGAGATGCAGTCCCAGGTGGGCGTCGAGGCCTACGACGCGGGGGCCAGGATCATCACGGACTTCTTCAAGAGCGAGCTGCAGCAGTTCCTCACCGACGACCTGGACCCCCTGGGCCGCCAGATCATCGAGGTGTGCCTGCGCGACGGATCGGTCGAGGAGTACGCCGCGCTCACCCCGCTGTTCACCTGATCGAGGCCCGCTGAGAAGAGGACGGCCCGCCCGGTCCGCACGACCGGGCGGCCGTCCTCCGGCAAGTATCAGATACCGGCGCTCGGGCGCGAGGCGCCCGTACTAAGGTCGGTCCATGGACTTGACGATCGGCTACGCCGCCATGCTCGAGCAGTTCCACCCGACCGAGGTGATCGCCCTCTCCGAGTATGCGGAGAGCAAGGGCTTCTCCGGCGTCATGGCCGCGGACCACTTCCAGCCCTGGGTCCCCGCGCAGGGGCACTCGGCATTCGTGTGGAATGTCCTGTCGGCCCTCGGCGAGCGCACGCGCGGCGACCTGGGCCCGGGCGTCACGGCGCCCACGTTCCGTTGGCACCCCGCGATGGTCGCGCAGGCCTCGGCGACGCTCGCCGCGATGTACCCGGGGCGCCACTGGCTCGGCCTGGGCTCGGGCGAGGCGCTCAACGAGCACGTCACGGCGCAGTACTGGCCCGAGGCCCCCGAGCGCATCAACCGCATGTTCGAGGCCATCGACATCATCAAGAAGCTCTTCGCCGCGTCGCTCGCGGGCAAGGACACCAAGCACTCGGGGCAGTTCTACAAGCACGAGTCCACGCGGCTGTGGACCATGCCCGAGGTCGCCCCCGAGATCCTCGTCGCGACCGCAGGGCCCGTCACGGCCAAGCGCGCCGGCAAGCACGCCGACGGCCTCATCACCGTGGGAGCACCGCTCGAGAAGATCTCGATGCTGTTCGGCAAGTTCGACGACGGCGTCCGCGAGTCCGGCCGTGATCCCCAGACCATGCCCAAGGTCCTCCAGCTCCACATGTCGTGGGCCGAGACCGACGAGGAGGCGCTGACGAACGCCATGACCGAGTGGCCCAACGGCGGCATGAAGTTCCCCAAGGCCGACATCCGCTCGCCGTTCGACTTCGAGCAGATGGCCAAGCTCGTGCGGCCCGAGGACTTCGAGGGGCGCCTGGTCATCTCGTCCGACCCGGACGTGCACCGCGCCTACATCCAGAAGTTCGTCGACCTGGGCTTCGACCGCATCTACCTCCACAACGTGGGCCGCAACCAGCGCGAGTGGATCGACACGTTCTCGCGCGACGTCCTGCCGAAGCTCGTCCGGTGACGGGCACGTCCGTCCCGCTGCCCGACGGCGGAGCTCGCGCCGAGCGGCAGGCGTCGCCCGGGGCGGGGCGCGCCGAGGGCGACGACACGCGCTTCACGGTCGTGGCGCCGTCGGGCATCGGGGAGATCTCGCCCGGTGACGACCTGGCGCGCATCATGGGGGACGCGCTCGACCGCGAGGGCGGGCTGCGCGAGGGCGACGTCGTGGTCGTGACGAGCAAGGTCGTGTCCAAGGCCGAGGGGCGCGTGGTCGCGGCCACCGACCGTGAGCAGGCGATCACCGACGAGACCGTGCGCGTCGTGGCCACCCGGCCGTCGCCCGGGGGAGTGCTGCGGATCGTCGAGAACCGGCTCGGCCTCGTCATGGCCGCCGCAGGCGTCGACGCGTCCAACACCCCCGAGGGCACCGTGCTGCTGCTGCCCGTCGACCCCGACGCCTCGGCGCGTGCGCTGCGGGCGGCGCTCGCGGAACGGTTCGGGGCACGCGTCGGGGTCGTCGTGTCCGACACCGCCGGGCGCGCCTGGCGCGAGGGGCTCACCGACCTGGCGATCGGTGTCGCCGGGGTGGTCGCACTCGACGACCTGCGCGGCGGCGTCGACTCGCACGGGCGTGAGCTGTCGGTGACCGTGACGGCCGTCGCGGACCAGATCGCCGCGGCCTCCGAGCTCGTCCGGGGCAAGGCCGCGGGGCGCCCCGTGGCCGTCGTGCGCGGGCTCGGGCGGTTCGTGACCGACGACGACGGGCCGGGGGCGCGCGTGCTCGTGCGGGACTCGGGGACCGACATGTTCCGTGAGGGCTCCGCGGAGGCGTACGCGCGGGGCGTGACCGATGGGCGCGGTGCTGCAGGCCCGGCTGGGGCTGCGGCGGTCGATCCCGGGGAGGCTGAGCACGTCGCGCGCGAGGCCGGGTACGCGGACGGGTATCGCGATGGGTTCGCCGAGGGGTTCCGTGAGGGGACGGGGAATCCGCAGCAGGGTTGATCCTGCCGTCGGTGGTCTGGGTGCGTCCGGGTTCGTCCGGGTGCCGAGAACGAGGTTGCGGTCCTTCTGAGGGGCTTGGTGACCGCAAGGTCATGGTCGACTGGACGGAAGGTCGTGCTCGATGACTGCTGGGGGTGGCGGATGACGAGGCAGGAACCGGGAGCGGACCTGAGCCGGCTCGCACGGGAACTCGCGTTCTCCGGCGACCTGGCCGACGAGCACGTCCGGTGGGTGCTCTACAACCAGGCGCTCGGGCGGGGCCTGCACGACCTGGTGGCCGCTGCCGTCGCCGAGGACGACGACCAGGTCATGGCGAGCGGGGTGGTCGTCGCCGCTCTCGAGCGTGTCCCGTCGGTAGACAGGGAACGCTGGGTGGCCCTCACGAGCGAATGGACGGTGGCCGACTTCGTGGCCCGGCGGGCCGCGGAGCTGGAGATCCTCGAGTCGGTGTCGGGTGCCGTCGCTGCGGTGAGCGATGGGCTCCGACGTGCGGACGAAGGTCTGGGCGTCGACGGCTGGTCCGACTGGCTCCAGCTGCGCGCCGCGAGCTCCGCGACCCGTGCCGACGTCCTGGACGCCCTCGCCGGGGGCGGTCGGACCCGCCGGATCCGGCACGCCGCGGCGACGAACCGCGGCCGCGGTGCCGGTGCCGGCGGTGAAGGGTGACCGCGGTGACCCCGGTGCCTCGCCCACTCTGGTGCCTCGCCGCTTCTGACGACTCGCCCACTCTGGTGCCCCGGGGCCGGGTGCCGAGCATGCGGTTGTCGTCGCATCTCGGGCCCTGAGGGACGCCGACCGCATGCTCGTGGGACGCCAACCGCATGGTCGTGGCCGCCAGGGCTGGACGCTCCAGGGCGACGGCTTCCGTCATCCGGAGCCGGCGCCGGGCCGAATCTCCTGGGCGGATCGGCCGGCCGCTCGCTATCGTTCCTGGATGCTGCCTGCCTCCTGGATCCCGCACCGCCGCCCCGAGGACCGTGACCACATCGGGTGGATCCGGCCCGACGGCGATGCCTGGGTCGCCGTCTCGTTGCTGGGGCACGACCTCACCGGCCCGGTCGACTGGCTCGACGCCGAGGAGGCTCTCGACGGCACCGGCCTGTCCTGGCTCGCCGACGTCTGGATGCTCGACGGCGAGGGTCCGGACCCGGTCCGCGTCCGGCTCGTCGAGGTCACGCCCGAGCGCGTCGTGGTCCAGACCGACGACTTCGGGGCGATCGACGCGCAGGTCGTCCGGCACGAGCTGCCGTGGCCGGCGCCGGCACGGCTGCGGCCGCGACGTGCGAGCGACCCCGACGGGACGATCGCGTTCGGGTCGGCGTGAGCCGCCAGGCTCAGTCCATCGTGGTGACGCCCTCGTAGAGCCCCAGCCGGTTCCCGTCGAGGTCCTCGAAGACCGCCCACCAGCTCGTCGGGCTGATCTGCGACCTGCCCATGAGCACCTTGCCGCCGAGGGCCTCGACCTGGGCGAGCGACTCCTCGATCGAGTCGACCTCGACGTAGCTGCGCGGGCTCGTGAACCCTTCCTCGCGGGGGGCGAGGCCACCACCGCTGATCTGGTTGGGGGCCCGCCACATGGGGTATCCCTCGAAACCGGGCGCCTCGGCGATGTCCCACCCGAACAGCCCGCTGTAGAACGCGCGGGCGCGGTCGGTGTCGCCGACGGGGATGTCGATGTGCGTGATGTCGCCGTGAGCCATGAGGTCCTCCTCGGGAACGGGCACGGGGCCGCGCCCTCTCCTCACGCTACGCGCGGCGGGACCGGCTCGCTGTGGGCGGCGTGGTCGTCGACCCGTTCAGGCGGCCTCGACGTCCGCCGTGACGTGACGACGACGTCAGCCGGTCGCAGCTCGAGGCCCTGCACGGCGGTGCGCCGCGCGTGCTCGCACCGATCCCACCACCCCGGACGTGGTGCCGCGTCCTTGCTCGAACCGGGCGGAGAGCCGGTTGCTCGACCCTGGACGGAGAGGAGTGACATGCGAGCGAACATGCACCGGGCCGGGAGCGTCCCCGGTGACGTGCCGGAGCGTCAGCCCCGGGCGGCCCGTTCGGCCTTCGCGGCGGCCTTGGCCGCCTTCTTGGTCTCGCGCACCTGGTCGAGCGAGTGCTGGTCGACGACGTCGGCGATCGAGCGTCGCGACCCTTCCTCGCCGTAGGCCCCCGCAGCCTCGCGCCACCCCTCGGGCTGGACACCGTACTGCTTGCCGAGGAGCGCGAGGAAGATCTTCGCCTTCTGCTCCCCGAAGCCGGGCAGCGCCTTGAGCCGCTTGAGGACGAGCGCCCCGTCCGGGGCGCCGCCGTCGGGTCCCGGGTCGGTCCACAGGCGCGTGACGTCGCCGTCGTACTGCTCGTCGACGACCTGGGCCACGGCCTGCACGCGGCCCGCCATGGAGCCCGGGTAGCGGTGGATCGCCGGGGGAGTGGCGGCCATCGCGGCGAACGCCTCGGGCTCGGCAGAGGCGATGCGGTGCACGTCGAACCCGTCCATGCGCTGGGAGATCTTGAGGGGCCCCGCGAACGCCGACTCCATGGTGACCTGCTGGTCGAGGAGCATGCCGATGAGCAGTGCGAACGGGTCCGTGGACAGCAGCGCGTCGGCTTCCGGGTCGCCGGTGAACCACAGGTCGTGTGCCATGTCCCCATCATGGCAGCCGGGTCGAACCGCCGCCGGGCCGGCATGCCTGGAGTCGGCGGGGCGGCACCAGTTCCACAGCCCGCTCCGTGGGGCGCCCGGTGCCCGACTGTTTGACGCGTGTCAAACAGGCCTCTACAGTTTGACATGTGTCAAACAACAGCGAGGCGAGCCGCCTCAGCCCCGACGAGCGCCGCGAGCAGATCCTGCGCGTGGCGTCCGAGCGTTTTGCGCGCGAGGGGTTCGACGCGGTCTCGGTGCGCGACATCGCGCAGGAGGCCGGGGTCACCCGGGCGCTCGTCTACCACTACTTCCCGGGCAAGGACTCGCTGCTCGACGCCGTCCTGCGGCGTGAGGCCGAGGCCATCCTGATGGCGACCTCACCGCTGCCCGGGCGCAGCGCCCGCGAGAACCTCGAGCGCGCGCTGGGCGCGTATCTCGACCACTTCTCGGCCAGCAGCGGTCAGCTGCGTGACCTCTACGCGCCGCACGCCTCGGCTCCGGCGCTCGTGCACGAGCTCGCCGCCGCGAACCACGTGGTCCAGGTCGAGCGGATCCTGGACTACCTCGACCTGGCCGACACCACCCTGTCGCGCCTCGCGGTCGGGGGCTGGCTGGGGTTCGTCGAAGAGGTCGCGCGAGAGAGCGGTGGTGGCTCGTCGGTCCCGCGCGAGCAGGTCCTCGGGCTCTGCCTGCGCGCGCTGGGTGTCGTGACCGGATCGCCCCTCGTGCTCGGGAGCGGCGAGGAAGACAGCATCGAACCATCGACCAGGGAGAACAACTCATGAAGATCGCCGTGCTGGGTGCTACCGGCAACATCGGGTCGCAGGTCGTCGAGCAGGCCGTCGCGGCCGGCCACGAGGTCATCGCGTACGCCCGTCGCCCCGAGGCGGTGCAGACGCGTCCGGGAGTGACCGTCGTCCGGGGCAACCTCGACGACTCCTCCGCGCTGGCAGACGCCGTGCGCGGCGCGGACGTGGTCGTCTCGGCCGTGGGCGGCCCCGCCAAGGGCAAGACCTTCATGCAGCGCACCCTGCCCACGATCGTGGAAGGGCTCGAGAAGGCGGGCGTCGACCGGTTCGTGCTCGTCTCGGCGTTCGGCGTGGGTGACACCGCAGCAAAGGCCTCCTGGTTCGCGCGACTGATCTACAGCACGGTCATCTCGTCGATGTTCAAGGACAAGGCTGCGTCCGAGGTGGTCCTGCCGGGAACGGCCCTCCGCTGGACGATCGCGTACCCCGTGAACCTCAAGAGCGCACCCGCGCTGGCTTCCGAGGCCGTCGAGCCGCTCGACGAGGTCGGCAAGGTTCCGGGTCTGCCGACCCTGCCGTTCGCTAACGCGGGCAGGGCGCTCGTGAAGATCGCCACCGACCCGGGCTACGTGGGTCAGCGGGTCCTGGTCACGACGCCGAACGGCTGGCGCCCCGCGGCGCGGTGACGCAGCACGGCGGCCCGTGAGGCGCGCGGCGCCGAGACGTCCGGCCTACGGGCTGGGCGTGCCGGACGGCGAGCGTCCCCGTCGGGGGAACGGTGACCGCGACCGGCCGGGCGGGGCTGCTGGTAGCGCGCGATGTCGATGGCGCGCCGGTGGTGACAGGCGGGCCCTCAGCGGGGTGGTCCCACCCGTCCGTCGAGGAAGTCGTCCACCCGCAGCCCCTGCAGGGCGACCCTGATCACGCCCGGCACGAGCTGGAGACCTGCATCGCCGTGGAGCCGTCGCAGGTCGTCGACGACGTACCCGCGCCCACCTCGCGTGAGCCCGAACAACCCGACGGCCTCGACGTTCTTGAGCCAGTCGACGTCGGTCCCGTACGTCAGCGCGATGACCACGCGGACCTCGCGCGGCGCGGTGGCCGACGAGGGTTCGCGGAAGGCCAGCACGGGGGTCGTGAACGGCCGGCCGCTGCGTCGACCGCGATGGTGGACCGTCGCGAACGGCGGCACGCGTGACGATACGCGGAGCACGAGCGGGTTGAGGTACCGCTTGTTGGTCCGGGTGACCAGGTGCGGGATGGGCATGTCAGCCATGGTGCGCGCCTGTGCGCGGTGCGGCCAGCGCACGGTGCCCGGGTGAAGGCAGCCGATCGTGCCGAGCATGCGGAAGTCGTCCTCCGAGCATGCGGTTGGCGTCGTCCTGGACCCGGATCGCGACGCCAACCGCATGGTCGGCACCGGTGTCGCGGCTCCGGTGCGACGGCGCGCCACGCGTCGAGCACGAGGTTGTGAGCACGCGAGCACGACCTTGCGATCGCCAGGCCCGCCATATCGACCGCAACCTCGTGCTCGGCACCCGAGGAGCCCTCCGGCGCCGCGCGAGGCGCACCGTCAGGCCGCCCCCGACCCGGCCTCCGCACGCTCCCGGTGCGCCGTCGGGCTCATGCCGCGCACACGCGTGAACGCGGCGCTCAGTGCGAACGGCGTCCCGTACCCGACCTGCCGGGCCACCGAGCCGACGGTCGCCCCTGGTTCGAGCAGCAGGTCTGCGGCGAGGGTCAGCCGCCATCCCGTGAGGTAGCCCATGGGCGGCTCGCCCACGAGCTCGGTGAAGCGCCGCGAGAACGCGGCCCGTGACAGCCCGACGGTCCGCGCGAGCGACTCGACCGTCCAGGCCCTGGCCGGGTCGTGGTGCATGAGTCGCAACGCGTGCCCGACCACCGGGTCGGCGTCCGCGCGGTACCACCCCGGGGCCTCGCCGCGGTCGAGCCATGCGCGCAGCGCGCCGATGAGCAGGACGTCGAGCAACCGGTCGAGCACGGCCTCCTGGCCGGGGCGGTCCTGCGAGACCTCGCGCGCGAGCAACGAGACGAGGTCGGCGTCGAGGTCCCCGCGGCGCAGAACCACGAGCGGGGGCAGCACGCTCAGCAGCCGGCCACCCACCTCGCCGTCGAGCGGGTAGGTCCCGGTCAGCAGCACGGTCGGCCCGTCGGGGTCGTTGCCCCAGGTCCGGACACCGAGGTCGACCAGGGGAGAGGGGGCGTCGCCGACCGCCCGGCAGGCGCCGACGGCATCGCTCACCATCTGCGGCGCCGTCCCCGGTGAGTCGGCCACGGTGTAGTGGCGGGGCCCGCGCACGAGCGCGACGTCGCCCTCGTCGAGGTGTGCCTCGAGCGGTGGTTCGTGGGGCCGCGGGCCGGCGTCCATCCCGATCCAGGCCGACCCGCGCACGACGGGCACGAGCGTCAGGGGCGCCTCGTCCTCGATGCGCATCGACCACGGCGGCGCGAGGAGCGAGCGCAGCAGGAAGGCGCCCCGTGCGCGGGGGCCGTCGAGGAGTCCGGCGACAGCGTCCATGCCACGACGGTACGCCCCCCGCGTCCTCGACGGAAGACGAACGGACATGCTCCCGAGCCGTTCGACCATGGAACGTCTCGCCGGAGACCGGTTGACTCGAACCACAGCACGGACGACCGATCACAGGAGACCGCCATGACCACGAACCAGCCGCACCCCACCACCCCGACCGGCGACGCCGGTCTCCCGTCCCTCGTCGCCGTCGTCGGCGCGACGGGCAAGACCGGGCGCCGTGTCGCGGCCCGCCTCGCAGCGCGGGGCATCGCCGTCCGCCCTGTCTCGCGGAGCACCGAGACCAGGCTCGACTGGGACGACCCCGCGACCTGGGCGCCGGCGCTCGCGGGGGCCGACGCCGCCTACGTCGCGGTCGCACCGGACCTCGCGGCCCCGGGAGTTCCCGAGGTCGTCGCCGACTTCGCCCGGGTCGCGGCGCGCGTGGGCGTGCAGCGCCTCGTGCTGCTCTCGGGTCGCGGCGAGCCCGAGGCGCAGCGTGCCGAGGAGCTCGTCGCCGAGGCGTTCCCCGCTCGCACGGTCGTGCGTTGCGCGTGGTTCGCGCAGAACTTCAGCGAGAGCTTCCTGCTGGACCCCGTGCTCTACGGAGTGGTCCCGCTCCCCGTCGACGCCGTGGTCGAGCCGTTCGTCGACCTCGAGGACGTGGCCGACGTCGCGGTCGCGGCGCTCACCGAGGACGGGCACGCGGGCCGGGTCTACGAGCTCACGGGGCCCCGGCTGCTGACCTTCGGCGAGGCGCTCGCGGAGGTCGGGGCGGCGAGCGGCCGGGACGTCCGGCTCGTGACCGTCACGGGCGACGAGTTCGCGGCCGGCCTGACCGCCGCGGGCGTCCCTGCCGACGCCGTCGAGCTCACCCGCTACCTGTTCGAAGAGGTCCTCGACGGACGCAACGAGCACCTGACGCACGGCGTGCACGAGGCGCTCGGTCGCGAGCCGCGCGACCTCGCCGAGTTCGCGCGTCGTGAGGCCGCGGCCTGGGCGCCGGTCGGCTCCCCACAGGCTCCGCCTGCCGTCCTGGACGGGGTGCACTGATGGGCGCGCTCGGGGCTCTCGGGTGGGCGGTCGTGGTGGCATCGGTCGGCTGCGCGCTCGTCGGGGGAGTGCTCTTCGCGTTCTCGACCTTCGTCATGGCGGGCCTGCGCTCGGTCGCGCCCGACGTCGGAGCGACCGCGATGGCCTCGATCAACCGCCACGCGACCAGGGCCCCGTTCGGGTCTCTCCTGGTCGTGACGACCGGGCTCGTGACGGTCCTCGGCGTCGTGGCCGCGACGCGGCTGGGCGAGGCGGGCGCGGTGCTCGTCCTGGCCGCGGCCGTCGTCTATCTATTGGGCGGCATCGGGGTGACGGCGGCCGTCAACGTCCCGCTCAACGACCGCCTCGAGGCTGCGGAAGCGGCGGTCTCGACCTCGGGTCGACGGTCGGCCGAAGCCTCACCCTCAGGTCGAGGGTCGGGTGGGACGCGGGTTCGTCCCACCGGCCCGACGGCGGAGCGAGACCAGGTCTGGGCGGTCTTCCTCGGGCGTTGGGTCGCCTGGAACCACGTGCGGACCCTGGCGTGCGGGGTGGCCGCCCTGCTGCTGACGCTGGGGCTGGTGACGCGACTCGCGGGGTGAGCGGCGCCGTCAGGCCCCCGGATGAACGGTGAGTGCGGAGTCCTGGTGAGACACGCCCGGCGAGTCGCGCAAGAACTCCGCACTCAGCGCACCGGAGGAGGGCGCAGCCCGGAATAGTCGCCCCCGCGCCGGGGTTGTCCCGGTATGAGCGACAAGAGCTGGGGCGAGGACGCCGTCATCCGCAAGGTCCTCGCGGACACCGAGACGTGGGCCGTGGTCGGGCTGTCGAACAACTCGGCTCGCGCCGCGTACGGGGTGGCCCGGCTGCTCCAGCGTCAGGGCAAGCGCATCGTGCCGGTCCACCCGGCAGCCGAGACCGTGCACGGCGAGCAGGGCTACGCGTCGCTCGCCGAGATCCCGTTCCCGGTCGACGTCGTGGACGTGTTCGTGCGCTCCGACCTCGCGGGGGCCGTCGCGGACCAGGCCGTCGAGATCGGGGCCGGGGCCGTCTGGTTCCAGCTCGACGTGGTCGACGAGGACGCGTTCGCGCGGGTCCGCGACGCCGGGCTGGACATGGTCATGGACCGCTGCCCGGCGATCGAGTGGCCGCGCCTGGGACCGACGACCGCCGCCGCGCAGGGCTGAGGCCCGACGTGGCCGTGATCGACACGGCGACCACGCTGGGTGCGCGCGCCGCCGAACGGCTCGACCAGGACCCGGCCGGCCTGAGCACCGAGGAACGCGCGCGCTACGACGCCAGGTACCGGGCGGCGATGGCCGACCTCGGGATGAGCCCCGAGCAGTTCCACGCGGCGTACTCCGAGGTCCTGCGCTTCACGCCCGAACGGCTGCGCGGGTTCTAGGGCTCTCGTCGGCTCCCGGCCCGCCCCGGCACCGCGACGGGCCGTCAGTCTCCGAAGACCAGCACGGGCCGACCGGTCCGGGGGTGGGCCAGCACGTCGCACCGCACCCCGTACACGGGCTCGATCACGTCCGGGACCAGCACGTCCCGCACGTCACCCGCTGCGACGACCCGCCCGCCCGAGAGGACCACGACGTGGTCGCACGAGGCCGCCGCGAGGTTGAGGTCGTGGAGGGCCGCGAGGACCGTCACGCCGTCCGCGGCGAGCTTGCGCAGCACGGTCATGGCGGCGAGCTGGGCCGCGATGTCGAGGTGGTTCGTGGGTTCGTCGAGGAGCAGCAGCGCGGGGTCCTGGGCGAGGGCGCGGGCCATGTGCACGCGCTGGCGCTCGCCTCCCGACAACGTGGCGAGCGACCGTTCGGCCAGCTCCTCGACCCCGGCCCGCACGAGCGCCTCGTGGGCCATCGCGCGGTCGGCGTCGGTGTCGCCCGCCAGGAGCGAGCGGTGCGGGATCCTGCCGAGCAGCACGGCGTCGAGCACCGAGACGGGCAGGTCGGTCGACGCGTCCTGCTCGACGAGGGCCAGCCTGCGCGCCCGACGCCGTCGCGGCATGCGCAGCAGGTCCTCGCCGTCGAACCGGACCTCGCCCGCGTCCGGGACCTGGGTGGCCGCGATCGCGCGCAGCAGCGTCGACTTCCCGGACCCGTTGGGGCCCAGCAGCCCGCTCACCGCTCCCGGGGGAGCCGTGCAGTCCACCCCGTCGAGGATGAGCTGCGACCCGGCCGACCACGAGACGCGCGAGGCGTCGAGCCCGTGGGCCGCCCGCGCACGCCCACCGGCGGCCGGCGTGCCGTCCCGCGAGGACGGCGACCCGTCGTGTCCTTGCGGCACCTCGCGCCCCGCGCCCGCCCGGTCCACGGTCCTCGGCTCCGTCACAGCGCCCGCCTCCCTCGCCACAGGATGATCGCGAAGACGGGCGCGCCGATCGCGGCCGTCAGGATGCCCACGGGCAGCTCGCGCGGGGCGAAGATCGTGCGGGCGAGCGTGTCGGCCCACACGAGGAACGACCCGCCGAGCAGGGCCGCGAGGGGCAGCAGCACGCGGTGCCGCGCACCGGTCAGGAGCCGGACGGCGTGCGGGAGGATCAGCCCCACGAACCCGATCGCGCCCGAGACCGAGACCAGGGCTCCGGTGAGCAGCGCGACCCCCACGAGCAGGAGCCACCGGGTCCGGTTCACGGCGATGCCGAGGCCCGCGGCCGCGGTGTCGCCGAACGTGAAGGCGTCGAGCACCGACCCGGTCGACGCGAGCAGCGTCCCCAGGACGAGCACGGCGCCGCCCGCGATCGCCACGGACGTCCAGGTGGCCCCCGCGACCGATCCCATGAGCCACGACAGGATCTCGCGGTAGGAGTCCCCGGTCGCGGACCAGAAGATGATGAACGACGTCGCCGCGGCCGCGAGCTGGCTCACCGCGAGGCCCGCGAGCACGGTCCGCGTGGGGGTGATGGCTCCGAGCGAACCTGCGAGAGCGAGCGCCGCGACCAGGGCGAGGACGGCCCCGCCGAACGCCGCGACGGGCAGCAGGACGCTCACGCCGAGGACCAGGACGAGGACGGCACCCAGCGAGGCTCCCGACGAGAGCCCGAGCAGGTACGGGTCGGCGAGCGGGTTGCGCGTGAGGGACTGCATGACCGCGCCGCAGATCGCGAGCCCGGCCCCCACGGCCGCGGCCGTCAGGACGCGCGGGAGCCGGAGCTGCCACACCATGCCGTCCTGCAGCAGGGGCAGCGGCTCGAGGCCGAGCGGCCCGCCGAGCCCGAGGTGCGTCGCGATCGAGCGCCACACGTCGCCCCAGGAGAGGTCCGCGGGGCCGATCGTCACGGCGACCACGACGCTCACGACGAGCGCGAGCGAGGCCCCGACGAGCCACCACTGGGTGGCACGCCGGGTACCGGGGGAGCGGCGCACGGCGGCGTGCGCTCCCGACGGGGCGGTGCGTCTCTCGGCCACGGGGCTTCTCACCGGTTCGGGACTCCTCAGGGGATCGTCAGCGCCGCGAGCTGTGCGCTGAGGTCCTTGACGGCGTCGACGTTGCGCACGCCCGCCTCGGTCGCGGGGAACGGCACGGTCAGGAAGCGGTCGCCCTGCACGGCCGTGAGGTTGGCCGTGGCCGGGTTGGCCTTCAGCGCGTCGATCTTGGACTGTGCCGTGTTCCACGCCGAGTCGACGAGCACGATCACGTCGGGGTCGGCCGCGATGATCTCCTCGAACGAGAACGGCGTCCAGGTGTCCTGGACCGAGGCCGCGATGTTCTCGACCCCGACGGCGGCCATGATCATCTGCGGCGCACCGATCCCCGCACCCACGTACGGGATGTCGGAGCCCGAGGAGTACCAGAGCGCAGTGAGCCCGCGGTCGTCGGGCTCGAGGGCGTCGAGCTCGGCGCGCTGGGCGGCCACCAGCTCGGTCGCGGTCCCGGCGACGTCGAAGATCTGACCGGCCTCGTCGATCTCGGCGAACACGTCGTCGAACGTCAACGGGTCCGGCTTGTACGCCTCGTCCTTGCACGCGGAGGGCGAGACGTAGGTCTGGACGCCGAGCTGCTGGAAGGTCGTACGGTCCCCTGCTCCCTCGGCCGTCAGGTTGGACTCCCACCCGGCGTACACGAGGTCGGGCTCGAGCGTGAGCACGGCCTCGGCTCCCGGGACCTTGTCGGCCATCGGGGTCACGACCGCCGGCACGGCGGCGGCCGCGTCGGCCCACTGCTCGGGCACGGGGCCGTCGGGGAACGCGGTCCCCACGATCCGGTCGCCCAGGCCGAGCGCGAGCATCATCTCGGTCGTGCTCGACTTGATGGTCACGACCTGGCGCGGGGCGCCGGTGAACGTGACCTCGAACCCGCAGTTGTCGAGCGTCAGGGGGTAGGTCGTCGAGGTGGTCGGCGACCCGGCGGGCGCCGTGGTCGCCCCGCCCGTCGCGAGGCTCCCCGCGTCCGAGCACGCGGCCAGGGTGAGGGTCGCGACCAGGGCGAGCGCCGCCGTCGGGCCGGCGGAGACTGCACGCCGGGAGGTCGAGCGGACGCGGGGGCGAGCGGACGAGGACAGCACGGGACTCCATGTCGGGGAGGTCGCCGGCTCGGCCGGTGCAGGGCACGGCGGCGCGGCGAGATGCGAGAGGGAAGGGCGCCACAATCCGCGACGAGGATCCGCGGCCCAAGCACGGGCCGCTGCGGCGAGCCAAGCACGGCTCGCGATCCACCCCTCAGCCTAGTAGGTCGGACGCTCGTGCTGAACGCCGGGGGCATGGTCGGGCCGGACCAGCACACGGCGCACCGGCCTCGCGTCGCGGACCTACAGTGGGCGCATGAGCCCGACGACGGAGCCCGGCCCTCCCGGCACGTCCGGTCGCGCGCAGCGCGGGCCGGGACGCAGCGCGGGCGCGTCCGGGTGGTGGGCCCCGCTGCTGGGCGTCGCCTCGGCCCTCGGAGCCTTCGCGGTGGCCGAGCTCGTCGCGCTGGTCGTGGGCTCGGGGTCGAGCCCCGTGCTCGTCGTGGGGGCCGGCGTGGTGGACAGGGTCCCCCCGTGGCTCAAGGACTTCGCGGTCGAGACGTTCGGCACCGCGGACAAGACCGTGCTGATCCTCGGGATCGTGGTGGTGCTGGCGGTCGCGGCCGTCGCCGCGGGGGTCCTCGAGACGCGGCGACCCCCCTGGGGCACGGTGCTGCTCGTGGTGGTCGGGGCCGTGGGCATCGCCGCCGCCGTGACGCGACCCGACGCGACCCCCCTGTGGGCGCTGCCGACCGTGGTGGGCGTCGGCGTCGGGATCATGCTCCTGCGGACGGGCGCCGCACGGCTGCGCGCGTGGCGGGCCTCGGCGCTCGCGGTCGCGGCCCGGGTCCCGGGGCCGGCCGGGCAGGGTGGTGGTGCGGGCTCGCCCGAGCGTCCCGAGACCCCGCTCACCGCGGCTCGGCAGCGCGAGGCGCTCGACCGCCGGTCATTCCTCGTCTTCGCGGGGCTGACGACCGTGACCGCGCTCGTGGTCGGCGGCGCGGCGCGCGTGCTGTCCGCGGGGTCACGGGCCCTGACCGCCGCGCGGGACGCGATCCGCCTCCCGGCCCCGACCGGTCCCGCGGTCGTGGTCCCGGCGGGGGCGAGTCTCGACGTGCCCGGCATCACGCCCTACGTGACGCCCAACGACGACTTCTACCGCATCGACACGGCCCTGCGCGTCCCCGAGGTGGACCCGGACGACTGGCGGCTGCGCGTCGTCGGGCTCGTCGAGGAGGAGGTCGAGATCTCGTTCGCCGAGCTGCTCGCGCTGCCCCTCGTCGAGAGCGCCACGACCCTGACGTGCGTGTCCAACGAGGTCGGCGGGGACCTGGTGGGCAACGCGGTGTGGCTCGGGTACCCGTTGCGCGACCTGCTCGCCCGCGCCCGCCCGCACGCGGACGCCGACATGGTGCTCTCGCGCAGCGCCGACGGCTGGACCGCGAGCACGCCGCTCGACGTCCTCACGGACCCGGGTCGCGAGTCGTTGCTCGCGGTCGGCATGAACGGCGAGCCGCTGCCGCTCGCGCACGGGTTCCCGGTGCGCATGGTCGTGCCGGGGCTGTACGGGTACGTGTCGGCGACCAAGTGGGTCGTCGAGCTCAAGGTCACGCGCTTCGCCGACGACGTCGCCTACTGGTCCACGCGCGGCTGGTCCGAGCGCGGGCCGATCAAGATGTCCTCGCGCATCGACGTGCCCCGCTCGGGCGCGACGGTGTCGCCGGACGCGGCCGGCGACGTGGTCGTGGCGGGCGTCGCGTGGTCCCAGCACACCGGGATCGCCGGCGTCGAGGTGCGGGTCGACGACGGGGAGTGGGAGGCGGCCGAGCTCGCCGAGACGGTCTCGGCCGACACGTGGCGGCAGTGGTCCTGGCGATGGGCCGCACCGGAGAAGGGCAGCCACCGCCTCGCGGTCCGCGCGACGGACGTGGACGGGACCGTCCAGACCTCGACCGAGGCCCCGCCCGCGCCCGACGGGTCGAGCGGCTGGGACACGCTCGAGGTCGGCGTGGCCTGAACCGGGCGTCCAGCATGCGGGCACCTTGCGCAGCGGCGCGGTCCGCCCGCCCCGGCGTGGCAAGGTAAGGAACGTGACGACCTCGCAGACCACGCCCCAGCCCTCCGCCCCGACGACCCCGTCCACGACGCCGCAGGACCCCGCGCCGCAGCGCGCCGTGGTCACGGGCGCCTCGTCGGGCATCGGCGCGGCGACCGTGCGCCGCCTGCGCGCGCAGGGGTGGGACGTCGTGGCCTTCGCGCGCCGCGCCGACCTGCTCGACGCGCTCGCGGCCGCGACCGGTGCGCACCCCGTCGTCGGGGACGTGACGGACGACGACGACGTCGCGCGCCTCGTGCGCGAGGCCGAGGCGCGCGGTCCGGTCCACGCGGTGCTCAACATCGCGGGCTTCGCGAGCGGCACGGACCCGATCGACGCGAGCGACCTGGACCGCTGGCGGGCCATGTTCGAGACCAACGTGCTGGGCACCGTGCGCGTGACCAAGGCGTTCCTGCCCGCGATCCGTCGGGCGGGGTTCGGCACGGTCCTGGTCCTCACGTCGACCGCGGGGCACGACGCGTACAGCGGAGGTTCGGGCTACGTCGCGACCAAGCACGCCGAGGCCGCGGTCGCCGACACGCTGCGCCTCGAGCTCAACGGCGAGCCCATCCGGGTCCTGGAGATCGCACCCGGCATGGTCCGCACCGAGGGCTTCTCGCTGACCCGGTTCGACGGCGACCAGGCCAGGGCCGACGCGGTCTACGACGGCGTCGAGAACCCGCTCACCGCGGACGACGTGGCCGACGTCGTGACGTTCGCCGTGACCCGGCCCCAGCACGTCGCGATCGACACCCTGGTGCTGCGTCCCGTCGCGCAGTCCTCGACCACGCTCCTGGCGCGCGGGCCGCTCGTGACGCGCCGGTGACGGACGTCGCCCCGGGATGACCCTCGTCCGGGCCGACCGCCGGGGCGGCCCCCGGCGTGGGACACGCTTGTCGGAGGGGGCGCAGGCTGGCATGATGACGCCCGTGACCCCCGCCGCGCACCCCCTGAGCACCCGCGTGCTCGTCGTGCGCCTGCGGCCGGTCCACGCGTCGAGCTGTTGTTGAGGGCTCGCTGACGCTCCAGCAGCGCGCGACCTGGTGTCAGCGAGCAGTGCCACGCCCCTCCCTCTGAGTGAGGGCGTGATGGTCACCGATCAGTTCTCACGCCCTGGTCGGTCTGCCCTCGTGAGCACCCGCCTCGACACCAGGACTCCCCATGAACGCCATCGCACTGATCGCCCACCCGTCCGACACCGACGGGCGCACCGATCCCCTCGGCCGTCTCGTCGCCCACGACCCGTGGTTCGCCGCAGCGTCGTCGGGCATCGCCCCCTCGGCGTCCCACGGCCCGACGGCGCAGCCCGCCCAGGGAGCCGCACTCACCATCGAGTGGCTCGTCGCGCGTGACATCGACACGTACCGGGACCGCCGTCGGGCGTCGTCGCGCGGTCGGTCGGTCCCGGGGCGCTGAACGACGCCTCACGCGGGCGCACCTGCGCCGTGAGGTGCCGTGGGGTGCCGCGAGGAACGGTCGGCTCGGCACGCCCGGCGGACGGCGCGTTACCATGGGGTCCACAGGCATCGACCCGGCCATCACCGGTGAGCCTCCGGAAGAACGGGCCCCGTCCGCGGGGCCTCAGTAGAACCGGACGGGTAGGCCCGTCACAGCCGTGTCGAGCGGTCGCCGCTCGGGCTCCTGCGGGTGCCCGACGACGGCAAGCGGGGTGGTACCGCGGCTCGCCTTCTCCCTCGGGAACCAGGGAGGGGTGGTCGTCCTCGCACGAGCACGTCCCGGACCACCGCCTGCCACTCACGATGGAGCCACTGAGCCATGGCCTACCCTCTGCACCGCACCGACGACACCGCCCCTGACGGTCAGGGCCACCAGATCCCCGCCAGCCCCCACCTGCCCTCCCTCGAGCGCGGCGTGCTGTCGTACTGGTCCAAGGACGACACGTTCCGCGCGTCGATCGAGCACCGCGAGGCGGGTCAGGACGGCGACAACGAGTTCGTCTTCTACGACGGCCCTCCCTTCGCGAACGGTCTGCCGCACTACGGGCACCTCCTGACGGGCTACGCCAAGGACGTCGTGCCGCGCTACATGACCATGCGGGGCAAGCGCGTCGAGCGCCGCTTCGGCTGGGACACGCACGGCCTGCCGGCCGAGCTCGAGGCCGAGCGCGTGCTGGGGATCACCGACAAGTCCCAGATCGAGGCCATGGGTATCGCCGCGTTCAACGAGGCCTGCCGCGAGTCCGTGCTCAAGTACACGGACGAGTGGAAGGAGTACGTGACGCGCCAGGCGCGCTGGGTCGACTTCGCGAACGACTACAAGACGCTCGACATCACCTTCATGGAGTCGGTGATCTGGGCGTTCAAGCGTCTGTACGACAAGGGCCTCGCGTACGAGGGCTACCGCGTGCTGCCGTACTGCTGGCGTGACGAGACGCCGCTGTCGAACCACGAGCTGCGCATGGACGACGACGTGTACCAGTCGCGTCAGGACCCGGCGCTCACGGTCGGGTTCCGACTCTCCGATGACGTCGCGGACGGCGTCGCCTCGCCCGCAGCGGGGGCGCTCGTGCTCGTGTGGACCACGACGCCGTGGACGCTGCCCTCGAACCTGGCCGTCGCCGTCGGGCCGGACGTCGACTACGTCGTGGTGCGCCCCGGCGCCTCCTCGGCCGTGGCCGGGGACAAGGTCGTGCTCGCCGCCGCGCGCCTGGGCGCGTACGTCAAGGAGCTCGGGGAGGACGCCGAGGTCCTGGCGACCGTCAAGGGCGCCGACCTCGCGGGGCTGCGCTACACCCCGGCCTTCGACTACTTCACCGACCGCTCGGCCGAGGGCTGGCCGAACGCGCACCAGGTGCTCGTGGCCGACTTCGTGACGACCGAGGACGGCACGGGCGTCGTCCACCTGGCCCCCGCCTTCGGTGAGGACGACATGGCCGTGTGCGACGCGGCCGGGATCGTGCCCGTCGTGCCCGTCGACGCCCGTGGGCGCTTCACCAACGCCGTCCCCGACTACGCGGGCGAGCAGGTCTTCGACGCCAACCCCAAGGTCATCAAGGACCTCAAGGAGGGCACGGGCCCGCTCGCGCGCGTCGCGGCCTCCTCGCGCGCCGTCGTGCTGCGCCACGAGACCTACCAGCACTCCTACCCGCACTGCTGGCGCTGCCGGAACCCCCTGATCTACAAGGCGGTCTCGAGCTGGTTCGTGCGCGTGACCGAGTTCCGCGACCGCATGGTCGAGCTCAACCAGGACATCATCTGGACGCCCGAGCACATCCGCGACGGGCAGTTCGGCAAGTGGCTCGCGGGCGCCCGCGACTGGTCCATCTCGCGCAACCGTTACTGGGGCACGCCCATCCCCGTGTGGGTCTCGGACGACGCGAACTACCCGCGCATCGACGTCTACGGCTCGATCGCCGAGCTCGAGGCCGACTTCGGCGTGCCCGTGACGGACCTGCACCGTCCCTTCATCGACGACCTGACGCGCCCCAACCCGGACGACCCGACCGGGAAGTCCGTCATGCGCCGCATCCCCGACGTCCTGGACGTCTGGTTCGACTCGGGCTCCATGCCGTTCGCGCAGGTCCACTACCCGTTCGAGAACGCCGACTGGTTCGAGCACCACTACCCGGGCGACTTCATCGTCGAGTACATCGGCCAGACCCGCGGCTGGTTCTACACGCTGCACGTCCTGGCCACGGCCCTGTTCGACCGCCCGGCGTTCCGCTCGGCGGTCTCGCACGGGATCGTGCTCGGCTCGGACGGGCGCAAGATGAGCAAGTCGCTGCGCAACTACCCGGACGTGTCCGAGGTCCTGGACCGCGACGGCTCCGACGCGATGCGCTGGTTCCTCATGAGCTCGCCCATCCTGCGCGGCGGGAACCTCATCGTGACCGAGGAGGGCATCCGCGACTCGGTGCGTCAGGTGCTGCTGCCGCTGTGGAGCACGTACTACTTCTTCACGCTCTACTCGAACAACGCCGACGGCGGCGCGGGGTACACCGCGCAGCGCGTGGCCCCCGAGCGCGTCGCGGACCTCCCGGCTCTCGACCGCTACCTGCTGGCTCGCACGCACGACCTGGTCGCGACCGTCACGACCCAGCTCGACGCGTACGACATCGCGGGCGCGTGCGAGACCGTGCGCGAGCACCTCGACCTGCTGACCAACTGGTACGTCCGCACGCAGCGTGACCGCTTCTGGGACGAGGACGAGGACGCGTTCGACACGCTCTGGACGGCCCTCGAGGTCCTCACGCGCGTCATGGCACCGCTCGCGCCCATGCTCTCCGAGGAGGTCTGGCGCGGTCTCACGGGCGGGCGCAGCGTGCACCTGACCGACTGGCCGAGCGTCGTCGCCGACGCGCCGGGCGACTCGCTGGCCGGCGTCCTGGTCGCCGACGACGCGCTCGTCGCCTCGATGGACCTGGTCCGTTCGGTGGCCTCGCTCTCGCTCGGTCTGCGCAAGGCGCACTCGCTGCGCGTGCGCCAGCCGCTCAGCACCCTGACCGTCGTGACCGAGGACCCGGCAGCGCTCGAGCCCTACGGCGACCTGCTCGCCCGTGAGCTCAACGTCAAGGCCGTGCGCTTCCTCGACCTCGAGTCCGGTGCGGCCGACGAGTTCGGCGTCTCGCAGAAGCTCACGGTCAACGCCCGCGCTGCGGGCCCGCGCCTGGGGCGCGGGGTCCAGGCGGTCATCAAGGCCGCCAAGGCGGGCTCGTGGCGCGTGGGTGACGACGGGTTCGTCGTCGTCGAGACGCCCGACGGCGACGTGCCGCTGCTCGGCTCCGAGTACGAGCTGACGACCGTGGTGCTCGCCGAGCAGGGCCACGACGAGGTCGACCCGGCCGCTCCGTCGATCGCGGCGGCCGTGCTGCCCACGGGCGGGTTCGTGGTCCTGGACCTCGAGCTGAACGACGCTCTCCTGGCCGAGGGCTACGCACGTGACATCGTGCGCGAGGTCCAGGACGCCCGCAAGGCGGCCGGCCTCGAGGTCTCGGACCGGATCGACCTCTCGCTCTCGGTGCCCGGCCCCTGGCAGGGAGCGGTCGAGGACCACCGCGAGCTCATCGCGGGCGAGACCCTCGCCGTGAGCATCACGGTCGACCTGTCGCCCACCGACGAGCGCAGCGTGCTCGTCGCCAAGGCGTCGGCGACCGTCTCGTCCGACCAGACCGACGGAGCACGGGCATGAGCGGCATCCGCGTCGGCCGTGGCGCCGGCGAGCGCCCGGGCGACAAGGACGCGCGGCGTCCCGGAGGCGCTGCGCACCAGCGCACGGCCGAGGAGGCCGCCGCGCTCGAGGACCTGACCACGGTGTACGCGCACATCATGGACCGGGCCCCCGAGCACGACATCGACCCGACGCTCGCGCGCGTCGAGCGGGTCCTCGAGCTCCTCGGCGACCCGCAGAAGGCCTACCGCACGATCCACATCACGGGGACCAACGGCAAGACGTCGACCTCGCGCCTGGTCGAGCGGCTCGTGCGCGAGCACGGCCTGCGCACGGGGCGCTTCACGAGCCCGCACCTGACCTCGGTGACCGAGCGCATCGCGATCGACGGCGAGCCCGTGAGCCCCGCGCGCTTCGTCGAGATCTGGGAGGACGTCGCGCCCTACATCGGCGTCGCCGACCGCGAGTCGCAGGAGGCGGGCGGTCCCCGTCTGAGCTTCTTCGAGGTGCTCACGGTCATGGCGTTCGCGGCGTTCGCCGACGCCCCCGTCGACGTCGCGATCGTCGAGGTCGGCATGGGCGGCGGCTGGGACTCGACCAACGTCGTGGACGGCGACGTCGCGATCGTGACCCCCATCTCGATCGACCACACGCGCTGGCTCGGTCACACGATCGAGGAGATCGCGACCGAGAAGTCGGGGATCGTCAAGGAGGGCGCGGTCGTCGTCCTCGCCGAGCAGAGCGACGCCGCCGAGGCCATCGTCATCGAGGCTGCGGCGGCCAAGCACGCCCGGGTCCTGCGCGAGGGGCAGGACATCGCGGTGGCCGGGCGGACCCCGGCCGTCGGGGGACAGGTCGTCGACCTGCGCACCCCTGCGGGTCTCTACACCGAGATCTTCCTGCCGCTGATCGGCGAGCACCAGGCTCACAACGCCCTGCTGGCGCTGGCGGCCACCGAGGCGCTGCTCTCGGGAGGGCGCGCGCTCGACGGCGGCGTGGTCGAGGCTGCCTTCGCGGACGCGAGCTCGCCGGGGCGGCTCGAGGTCCTGCGGTCGAGCCCGACCGTGATCGTCGACGCCGCGCACAACCCGGCCGGTGCCGAGGCCCTCGTCGCCGCGATCGACGAGGCGTTCGAGTTCGAGCACCTGATCGGGGTCGTCGCCATCATGGGCGACAAGGACTCCGAGCAGATCCTCTCGGTGCTCGAGCCCGTGCTCGCCGAGGTCGTCATCACGCGCAACTCGGCCGAGCGCTCGGCCGACGTGACCGACCTCGCGGAGGTCGCGATCGAGGTCTTCGGCGAGGACCGCGTCCACACGGCCGAGCGCCTCGACGAGGCGCTCGCCATCGCGGTCGACCTCGCCGAGCGCGACGACTCGGTGGGCGTCGGCGTGGGCACGGGAGTGCTCGTCACGGGCTCGGTCATCACCGCGGCCGACGTGCGGATCCTGCTCGGGCGCGGCTGACGGCGAGCCGCTCGCACGCCGCGGCCCGGAGGCTGCGCTCGCCCGACCACCACGCAGGGTGCCCCTCGCTCGAGGGGCGCCCTGCGTCGTCGGGCACGGAAAGTCGCGCCGGGGCGACTCTCTGCGTGCCACCGCACCGGCGGGGGTGTTTGATGGGGGGACGGGCGCCGGGGGCACGATCCACCGGCGCGCGAGCAGTGCACGCGGCCGGACGCGCCGCAGCAGTCCGACGGAGGGATGCGCCATGAAGAAGCTGCTCAACGACCCGCAGGACGCGGTGACCGAGTCGCTCGACGGGTTCGAGCTGGCTCACGCCGATCTCGTGGAGGTGCACCGGGCACCCCTGTACGTGTCCCGCGCCGGTGGTGCCGTGCCGGGCAAGGTGGGGCTCGTCAGCGGAGGCGGTGCAGGGCACGAGCCGCTGCACGCGGGCTTCGTCGGCGCGGGGATGCTCGACGCCGCGGTCCCCGGGGCCGTGTTCACCTCGCCCACGCCGGACCAGATCGTGCCCGCGATCCTCGGGGCCGACTCGGGCGCGGGCGTGCTCGCGATCGTCAAGAACTACACGGGCGACGTGCTCAACTTCGAGACGGCGCTCGAGCTCGTCGAGGCCGAGGGCACGCAGGCCGCGAGCATCCTCGTCAACGACGACGTGGCGGTCGAGGACTCGCTCTACACCGCGGGTCGTCGCGGCGTGGCAGGGACCGTCGCGGTCGAGAAGATCGCGGGAGCCGCCGCCGAGCGCGGGGATGACCTGGGCAAGGTCACCGAGATCGCCGGGCGGGTCGTCGCGAACGTCCGCTCGATGGGCGTCGCGCTCTCGGCCTGCACCGTGCCGCACGTCGGCAAGCCGAGCTTCGACCTCGACGAGTCGGAGATCGAGATCGGGATCGGGATCCACGGCGAGCCGGGCCGGCACCGCATCCCCATGGCGACCGCGGACGAGATCACGGGCATGCTCGTCGACGCCGTCGCGGAGGACCTGCGGCTCGCGGGCGGAGAGCGAGTGTTGCTGTTCGTTAACGGAATGGGCGGTACGCCCCAGTCCGAGCTCTACGTCGTCTATCGTCAGGCACGGAGGCTGCTCGAGGCGCGCGGCGTGGCAGTCACACGCTCTCTCGTGGGCAACTACGTCACTTCGCTGGAGATGCAGGGGGCCTCGGTCACCGTGCTCCGGCTGGACGACGAGCTGACCGCGCTGTGGGACGCGCCCGTGCACACCGCCGCTCTGCGGTGGTGACTCCAGCCGCCCCCCGAGAGCCGGGGAGCGGCGCCCCGGACCCTGCTCCCCGCGAGCCGTGCCCGGGACAGGAACGAAAGGGCGAGGAATGACGCTGGACGTTGCGTGGGCTGTGCGCTGGATGCGAGGCGCGGCGACGATGATCGTGTCGTCGCGGGACGAGCTCACCGAGCTGGACCGTCAGATCGGTGACGGGGACCACGGCGAGAACCTGAACCGCGGGTTCCAGGCGGTCGTCGCCAAGCTCGACGGCCTCGAGGAGCAGCCTGCGCAGATCGGCGACGTGCTCAAGCTCGTCGCGACAACCCTCATGTCCTCGGTCGGGGGAGCGTCGGGCCCGCTGTACGGCACGGCGTTCCTGCGCGCCGCGAAGGTCACGGGCCTCACGGAGCTGGACTCGTCCGCCGTCGTCGCGCTGCTCGAGGGTGCCCTCGAGGGCATCACGGCCCGCGGCAAGGCGGTCCCGGGCGAGAAGACCATGGTCGACGCGTGGCAGCCCGCGGTCGACGCGGCCGTCGAGGCCGCGGACGCCGGCAGCGACCCGGCAGGGGTCCTCGAGGCCGCGCTCGCCGCGGCCGAGACCGGCGCGCTCGCGACCGTCCCCATGCTCGCGACCAAGGGGCGCGCGAGCTACCTGGGCGAGCGCAGCGTCGGGCACCAGGACCCGGGGGCGACCTCGACCGTGGTGATCCTGCGGGCTGCGGTCGCGGCGGTCGACGCTCCCGGGGAATGATGTCCCGATGACAACCCCACACGTCGGCGACCGTGCGCGGATCGCCCTGGTCCTCGTGTCCCACTCGGCCCGGCTGGCGCAGGGCGCCGCCGAGCTCGCCGCCCAGATGGCCCCGGGGGTGCTGCTCCTGCCCGCGGGCGGGACGGACGACGGCAGCCTCGGCACGAGCTACGACGTCGTGTCCGCGGCGGTCGCCGAGGGGCTCGTCGGGACAGAGGGCGTGGTGGTCCTCGCGGACCTGGGCTCGGCGGTCATGACGATCGAGTCGGTCATCGAGCTCGACGACTCGCTCGAGGGCCGGGTCGTCCTCGCGGACGCGCCGTTCGTCGAGGGGGCCGTCGCCGCTGCGGTCACGGCCCACGGGGGCGGGACCCTCGCGGAGGTGCTCGCGTCGGCCGAGGCCGCGGGCGGCACGTTCGCGCAGAGCGGGTCGCCCGACGGCGGGTTCGTGCCCCCGCCGGGGCCGGCCGACCAGCTGGCCGCCGCCGCGGGGCTCGAGGACGACTCGCCCGGTGCGCCGCGCTCCGTCACGCTCCGCAACCCCCTGGGGCTCCACGCCCGTCCGGCGGCGATCCTCGCGCGGCTCGTCGCGGGCTACGACGCCAAGGTCACGATCAACGGGGTGAACGCCGCGAGCGTGCTCGAGATGATGAAGCTGGGCGCCACCGGGGGGCGCGAGCTCGTGATCGCGGCCGAGGGGCCGCAGGCCAGCGAGGCCAGGGACGCAGCCGTGGCGGCGGTCGAGGGCGGCTTCGGAGAGGTCTGAGCCGTCCCGTGACGAGCGTCACGTGAATACTGCATTGCCTGCAAAGTTGCACGACGTGTAAATTTGCCTGCTGTGCAGAACCTTGTCGAGCCCTCCGCCGCCCCCACGGGGCTGCGCGAGCGCAAGAAGCGCGAACGCCGCGAGGCGCTCATCGACGCTGCCCAGACCCTCGTGCTCGAACGCGGGCTGGACGCGGTCACGGTCGACGACATCTGCGCGTCGATCGGCGTCTCGGCACGGACGTTCTTCAACTACTTCGCGTCCAAGGACGACGCCGTGCTCGGGGTCGAGGAGTTCTCGCCCTCGGCAGGCGCGGTCCACGTCTTCGTCGCGGGCGGCCCCACGGGTGACCTCCTCGACGACCTGCAGGTGCTCGTCGCCGACCTGCTCGCGCACCAGGTCATGTCCCTCGAACGGGTGCACCGGGCGATCCGGCTGGTCGAGCGCGAGCACCGCCTCCTCGCCCGCCACATGTGGTGGATCGAGAACCTGCGGACCGGTCTGATCGACGTGTTCGAGCGTCGCCGGGCCCAGCACCCGTTCGTTCCCGAGCCCGAGCTGCTCGCGATGGTCGTGATGGCGCTCCTGCGCACCACGACGCTCGAGTGGGAACGGCTCGGCCGTACGGGCGAGCCGGTCGACCACCTGGGCTCGGTGGTCGCGCAGCTCCGGACGCTCGTGTGCCCGGGGACCTCGCCGGGAGAACCCGGCAGCCCCGGCTGACCCCACCACCACCACACTCACGCCCGCCGTCTCGCGTCGACGGGCGCCACCACCGGTCTGACTCGACCTGAACGGATCCCTCATGTCCTCCTCCCGCTCCACCACGTCGGCCGCGCCGACCGGGGCCGGCGCGTCCGCCGAGAACGGCAAGCCGCTCATCGTGCTGACGCAGCGCACGGTCTGGCTGATCTTCGGCGCGCTCATGGCCAGCATGTTCCTGTCCTCGCTCGATCAGTCGATCGTCGGCACCGCGATGCCCACGATCGTGGGCGAGCTGCACGGCGTCGAGCACCAGGGGTGGGTCATCACGGCCTACATCCTGGCGATCGCGATCGTCATGCCCCTCTACGGAAAGTTCGGCGACCTGTGGGGGCGCCGCTGGCCGTTCCTCGTCGCGATCGGGCTGTTCACCGTCGCGTCGGCGGGTGCGGGCTTCGCCCAGACGTTCCCCGAGCTCGTCGCGTGGCGAGCCGTCCAGGGCCTCGGCGGTGGTGGCCTCATGATCCTGTCGCAGGCCATCATCGCGGACATCGTCCCGGCCAAGGACCGCGGCAAGTACATGGGCCCCATGGGTGCCCTGTTCGGCATCGCAGCCGTGATCGGGCCGCTCCTCGGCGGCTGGTTCACCGAGGGACCGGGCTGGCGCTGGGCCTTCTGGATCAACGTCCCGATCGGCATCGCCGCCTTCCTCGTCGCGTGGTTCACCCTGAAGCTCCCGAGCCACCGTTCCGGGCGCAAGATCGACGTGGCCGGCATCTTCTTCCTGGTCGTCGGGACGTCCGGGATCGTGCTGCTCACGAGCTGGGAGTCGCTGACCTCGAGCAGGGGCTACGACTGGTCCGACCCCAAGCTCCTGGGCATGGTCGCCGCGACGCTCGCGTCGATCGCCCTGTTCATCGTGGTCGAGCGCCGTGCGGAGGAGCCGCTGCTCCCGCTGCACCTCTTCAAGAACCGCACGTTCACCATCGCGACGCTCATCGGCCTCGTGCTCGGCATGGGCATGTTCTCCGCGCTCGCGTTCCTGCCGACCTTCCTGCAGATGTCGACCGGCGCGGGCGTGACCGAGTCCGGCTTCCTCATGCTGCCCATGATGGTCGGTGTCATGATCACGGCGATCGGGTCCGGGTTCGCGATCACCAAGACGGGCCGCTACAAGATCTACCCCGTCGCGGGCCTCGCGATCACGACCGCGGGCATCATCTGGCTCACGACCATCACGGGCGACATGTCCATGGTCCTGTTCGGCGCCATGATCTTCGTGATGGGTGCCGGCATGGGTCTGGTCATGCAGACCATCGTCCTGGCCGTCCAGAACTCCGTGGACCCCCACGAGATCGGGACCGCGACGAGCGCGAACAACTTCTTCCGGGAGATCGGTGCAGCCGTGGGCACGGCGCTCTTCAGCACCATCTTCACGACGCGCCTGTCGGCCAACCTGGCCGAGGTCATCCCCGGTGGCGCCGCCACGGGTGGGGGAGAGGCCTCGAGCCTGACCCCCGCCGCGGTCCAGGCCCTCCCGGAGCCCGTCAAGACGGGCGTGATCGACGCCTTCACGGACGCGCTCGCGCCGGCGTTCTGGTACCTCGTGCCGCTCGTCGTCGTCGGGTTCGTGCTCGCGCTGTTCCTCAAGGAGGTCAAGCTCTCGGGCGAGGCCGGCATGGTCGCGCGCGGCGAGGCGGTCGCCGACCCGAAGGGCGCGCTGGTCGAGGGCGAGACGGACGCGCAGGTGCGCGACGCCGTCGGGCCGGACGGTGCCACCATCCCCACGGACGACGACCCGGCGGGCGGCCCCTCCCGCCAGGACGCGCCGGTAAACTGAGTCGCGTGAGCTCCACCAACGAACCGGTCGACGGGTCCGTCGCGTCCTCCGCCCCCACGGCGAAGGACGCGGCGGACGCGCCCCGCATCAAGGCCAAGAAGTCCGCGAAGATCCAGTTCACGTCGACGACGCTGATGCTGGAGGCGTTCCTGATCCTCTTCGCGACCCTCGTCGCGTACGGGCTGCGGAACGTGCCCTACGCGTGGCCGGACAAGATGCAGGTGCCCTCGGGCCCGGCGATCTGGATCGTGGGCGGCACGCTGATCGTGGTCCTGCTCCTGCTCAGCCGCATGGTGGGCGGGCCGGGCGGCTACGTCGCGGGCTCGGCCGTGCAGATCCCGGTCATCGCGTGCGGCTTCGCCGTCCCGCTGATGTTCCTCGTGGGCGGCATCTTCGTGGTGCTGTGGATCGTGTCGCTGCGTCTCGGCGGGCGCATCGACCGTGAGCGCGCCGCGTACGACGCGGAGCACCCGGAGACCGCGCCGAACATGTGAGCAGGGCCGGTAGGGTCGTGCGCATGACTGATGTTGCAGCCCCCGCAGTGGCCGACGCGCTCTCCGAGACCATCGAGCGCACCCTCGTCCTGGTCAAGCCCGACGGCGTCCGCCGTGGGCTGTCGGGCGAGATCCTCCGCCGTATCGAGGCCAAGGGCTACACCCTGGCCGCCGTCCAGCTCCTGGACGCCACCCCCGAGCTCCTCGCGGCGCACTACGCCGAGCACGAGGGCAAGCCGTTCTACCAGCCGCTGGTCGACTTCATGCTCTCGGGCCCGACGCTCGCGATCGTCGCCGAGGGCCAGGGCGTCATCCCGGGCTTCCGCTCGCTCGCCGGCACGACCGACCCGACCGCCGCCGCTCCCGGCACCATCCGTGGCGACCTGGGCCGCGACTGGGGCCTGAAGGTGCAGCAGAACCTGGTCCACGGCTCGGACTCCCCGGAGTCGGCCGCCCGCGAGATCTCGCTCTGGTTCCCGGGCCTCTGAGGCCCTCGCACCTGCCGACAGGCGCCCCCTCGAAGGAGG